>JASMME010000049.1 GCA_030748365.1 Lutibacter sp. | reverse complement strand
TACAGGTACTGGAGGTTTCAAAAACACGCTTACAACAAGGCTACGGGCAGGTACCCATTCCAAGGCTCTTAGCACATTTTGAAAAGGCAAGACAACGGCTCTTGTCTATCATCTCAGATGGCAAAGTAGACTGATAAAATTTGAATTTAAAGCTACTAAATTACGCACTTCAAACCATTCGCTGTGGCCCTTGGTTTCACCAATACCATTTTTCCCTTTTTACATGTATCTTTGTGTTTTTAAAACTGCCGCCTTTTGGAAAGCAAGCATCACAACAGCATCAACCTTAATAAATATATTAGCAGTACCGGTATCTGTTCGCGTAGAGAAGCGGAAAAGTTTATCACCAGCGGTGCCGTTACCCTCAATGGAAAAGTGGCGAAACTGGGCAACCGGGTAGGCCCAGGTGATCAGGTCAGGCTACATGGAAAACCCCTGCAAGCAAAACCAAAAAGCCTGTACATCGCCCTAAACAAACCTGTTGGGATTGTCTGTACCACAGACTCAAAAGAAAAAAAAAATATTGTACGCTTTGTCAACCATCCAGAACGGCTATTTCCCATTGGCAGACTGGACAAGCCTTCACAAGGACTGATTTTCCTGACCAATGATGGCGATATCGTCAATAAAATCTTACGCGCCGGCAATAAACACGAAAAAGAATACCTGGTGACCGTAGACAAACCCGTCACCGACACCTTTGTACAAAAAATGAGCAAGGGAATCCCTGTATTAGGAACCCTTACCAACCCCTGCAAGGTGACCCAAACAGGCAACTGTAGCTTTAAGATTGTACTAACTCAGGGGCTCAACAGGCAGATCCGGAGGATGTGTAACTACCTCGACTACGAAGTGCTCAAGCTGAACAGGGTTCGGATTATGAATATTTCCTTGGATAATTTAAAGGTCGGTGAGTGGCGGGTACTCTCAAAAGCGGAAATGGCGCAACTGAACCAACTAACTTCCCATTCGAGTAAAACGGAAGAGGCTTCTAGGGACAAGCATAAAAAAAGGCCAACAACAAAAGGCAGTAACAGCAAGCAGAAAAGAAATAGAAAGTTCTAAGCATATCTTTCCATCTTATTAAACTATCTTTGCCAACCATGAATTTTGAACTAAAAAGCAACGATATACACAGCAAGGCAAGGGCTGGAATTATCACCACAGACCACGGTACCATCGAAACACCCATCTTTATGCCGGTAGGTACAGTGGCTACGGTAAAGGGAGTACACCAGACAGAGCTAAAACAGGAAATTAGGCCCGATATTATCCTGGGCAATACCTATCACTTATACCTGCGTCCGCAAACTCCCATACTAAAACAGGCAGGCGGACTGCACAAATTCATGAACTGGGACCGAAATATCCTCACAGACAGTGGTGGTTACCAGGTGTATTCCTTGTCTGGAAGAAGGAAAATAAAAGAAGAAGGGGTCAAATTCAAAAGTCATATTGATGGCTCTTACCACACCTTTACCCCGGAAAATGTGATGGAAATTCAGCGAACAATTGGTGCCGACATCATCATGGCCTTTGACGAATGCACCCCTTACCCCTGCGAATACAGCTATGCCAAAAGGTCAATGCACATGACCCACCGCTGGCTTAAACGCTGTGTAAACCACCTGGAAAAAATACCCTTAGAATACGATTATAACCAAAGCCTGTTTCCCATTGTACAGGGAAGTACTTTTAAAGACCTGAGAAAAGAATCTGCCAAGGTTATCGCCGATGTAGGGGCAGAAGGGAATGCCATTGGCGGCTTGTCAGTCGGAGAACCTGCAGAAGAGATGTACGAAATGACGGACATAGTTACCGATGAACTACCAAAGGATAAACCCCGTTACCTGATGGGCGTAGGCACCCCTATCAACATCCTGGAGAATATTGCCCTGGGCATAGATATGTTTGACTGTGTCATGCCTACTAGGAATGCCCGTAACGGTATGCTCTTTACCGCCCACGGCACCATCAATATCAAAAATAAAAAATGGGAAAATGATTTTTCCGCTATAGATGATATGGGGATTACCTTTGTGGACACCTACTATTCCAAAGCCTATCTCAGGCATTTGTTTGCCTCAAAAGAACTGCTTGGCAAACAGATTGCGTCTATCCACAACCTGGGTTTTTACCTGTGGTTGGTTCGTGAAGCGAGAAAACATATCTTAGCAGGTGACTTTACGGAATGGAAAAACCGCCTGGTCAAACAAATGGATAAACGATTATAGCCGTCTTGAAAATTCTTGACAAATACCTATTAAAGAAGTACCTAGGTACTTTTCTGCTAATCCTGGCACTGCTACTCCCCATCGCCATTGCCATCGATATTTCCGAAAAGGTAGATAAGTTCCTGCGTCATGCAGACCTCAGTATGGCGACCATCATAGAGGATTATTACCTTAATTTTATCATTATCTACGGCAATACATTTATGCCATTGGCCCTGTTTATTGCGGTAATATTCTTTACGTCCAAAATTGCTGCAAACACTGAGATTATTGCCATACAGTCTGCCAGAATTTCATTTACACGCTTTTTAAAACCCTATTTTATAGGCGCTACTATTGTCGCAGTTTTTGCCCTGTATACAAACCATTTTGTGGTACCACAAAGCAACAAGGTTTTTGAGACATTTAGCCGTACCTACCTGAAGAACAAGCAATACAATGCCCATAACTTACAGAATATCAACCTGCAACTGAGCGACCAAGAATACGTACACTTTAAGAACTACAATTCGGATAGAGATGTTGGCTACGATTTTTCCTATGAGCGTTTTGAGAACAACCAACTCAAGTACAAACTAATGGCCAATACCATCCGTTGGGTGGAAAAAGATACGTTGTTCCGGCTTAGTAATTACAAAATAAGAAGGCTTTTAAAAGAAAAAGACCTTATTGAGACTGGGAGGCAACTCGATACCCTGTTCGATTTCAGGCCGGAAGACCTACAACAGGTAGACTACCTAGCAAGGGAAATGAACTCCGTGGCACTGAGCAGGTTCATTCAAAAATCGAAGGCCCGGGGCGCCGGCAATCTAAATACCTACCTGGTGGAATTGTACAAACGGACAAGCCTACCGATCTCTTCTTATATCCTCACCTTTATTGCAGTGGCACTGGCCGCTAAGAAAAAAAGGGGTGGAACCGGTAAAAATCTCGCCATAGGAATCACCCTGATGTTTGTCTATATTTTTTTCCTAAAAATATCAGAAGTATTGGGTGCAGGGGCTGATAAAAACCCGCTGTTGATGGTGTGGTTCCCGAATGCACTGTTTGGAATATTAGCGGCCTACTTATATTACAGGAATGTCCAAAACCAATCTTAATAAGCATTTACACCTTCACCTACTGGTTTTTATCTGGGGATTTACTGCCATCCTCGGGGCTTTAATTAGTATAGATGCCGTTCCGTTGGTTTGGTACCGGATGCTGATTGCTTCTGCCCTCACATTGGTGTATTTTCTGATCCGTAAAAAACCTTTAAAGGTGCCTCCAAAAGCCCTGATCAAATTTATGATTACGGGGCTGTTAATCGCCATACACTGGATCGCTTTCTTTAGCGCTATCAAGGTGGCCAATGTTTCAGTGGCACTGGTAACCATGAGTACGGGAGCTCTTTTTGCTTCCTTGATTGAACCCCTTTTTTTTAGGAGGCGTATTCGTTTTTCAGAAATCTTTTTCGGGGCGGTGGTCATGGCAGGATTGTACATTATATTCCGGGTTGACAGCGGGTATAGCCTGGGCATAGTTTACGCCCTGATCGCCGCGGCGCTTTCCGCCCTCTTTTCGGTGCTGAACGGCTTGTATATACAGCGGTATGAAGCGGGAATCATCTCATTTTACCAACTCTCATTCGGCGTCGTGTTTATCAGTGCATACCTGCTGTTTAACAATGGTTTTATACCTGACACCTTTGTATTAAAGGGCCATGATTTGTTGTACCTCCTTATCCTGGGGAGCATTTGCACCGCCTATGCATTCATCGCCTCTATCAATATTATGAAATACCTTACCCCATATACAGTCATGCTCACCGTAAACCTAGAGCCCGTCTATGGAATTCTACTGGCCGTCCTTATTTTTGGGGAAAAAGAAAAGATGAGTCCAGCCTTCTACCTGGGGGGAGCCATCATCATGTTAACCGTGATAGCAAATGGCCTTCTCAACCGTAAAAAAAACCCTTGATTTAATTCCCTAACTTCGATAAGTTAGTATATTTGTCGGTAGTACCAAACGAAAGCAACAATGGAATATTTAGATTTTGAACTACCCATTAAAGAGTTAGAAGAACAACTGGATAAATGCGTTCTGATCGGCAAAGAGAGTGAAGTTGATATGACTGAAAGCTGTAAGAACATTGAAAAAAAATTACTAAAAACCAAAAAAGACATCTACAAAAACCTGACTGCTTGGCAACGGGTACAGCTCTCTAGGCATCCGAGCAGGCCTTATACCTTAGACCATATTAATTTCCTGGCTGGAGAAACCTTTATGGAACTACACGGCGACAGGACAGTCAGAGACGACAAAGCCATGGTGGGTGGATTGGGGAAAATTGGTGACCAATCGTTTATGTTTATTGGGCAACAAAAAGGATACAACACCAAAACACGGCAATACCGAAACTTTGGTATGTCAAATCCGGAAGGATACCGAAAAGCCCTGCGCTTGATGAAAATGGCGGAAAAATTCAAGATCCCCGTCGTTACTTTACTGGATACTCCTGGAGCCTATCCGGGGCTGGAAGCCGAAGAACGTGGACAAGGGGAAGCCATTGCCAGAAATATTTTTGAGATGACCCGCCTGCAAACACCCATCATTACGATTGTTATCGGAGAAGGCGCCTCAGGAGGCGCACTCGGAATTGGTGTTGGCGACAAGGTATATATGATGGAAAACACTTGGTATACGGTCATTTCACCGGAATCCTGCTCCTCTATCTTGTGGAGAAGCTGGGAACACAAAGAAGAAGCTGCAGCGGCTCTTAAACTCACCGCCGAGGACATGAAAAAACAGCAACTGATTGACGGCATCATTAAAGAACCTCTTGGCGGCGCACATTACGATCGGATCAAGGCTTTTGAAGCGGTTAAAAAAACCATCTTAAAAGCCTATGATGAACTAAAGGACCTTTCAGAAAAGGCATTGGTTAAAAAACGGATGGAAAAATACGCTGAGATGGGCGTCTTTAAAGGATAAAATTGCTAAAAGACCCACTTCATTGTGCCGTTTTTTATTAATTTTAAGGAATGTATATCCTTTCCTCCAAAGAAATGGTGGCAGCCGATAAGGCTACCATGGAACGCCAACAGATTAGTTCGACTGAACTGATGGAACAGGCAGCAAGCCGGTGCTTTCAGCAAATGACACCCTATTTTCAAGGGCAGTTCAAGCATATCCATGTGTGTTGTGGTCCCGGAAACAACGGCGGAGACGGACTGGTGATTTCACGACAGCTATACGAACAAGGACTGCCGGTGACTGCCTACCTACTCAAAACAGGTAAGAACTCGGCTGATTTTATTTACAACCACAAACGATTGCAAGCCCTCGGACAGGCACCGAAGGAGGTGACATGTAGTGATGATTTTCCCCTGATTGATCCAAAAGACCTGGTCATTGATGCCTTATTTGGCAACGGTCTCCACCGTACCCCTGGTGGCCTGGCAAAAACATGGATTGGTTACCTAAACGATTCTGGCGCAACGATACTCTCCATTGACCTTCCCTCCGGATTGTTCGTTGATCAGCCTGTCACGGATAAAGCGTCTGTCATCCATGCTGACCATGTATTCACCTTCGAATGTCCAAAAATTGGGCTGTTACTTCCAGACAACAAAGACTTTGTAAAGCGCTGGGAAGTAGTCGATATCGGTCTTGACAAAAACAGCATCGAAGCATTACATCCTAGCAAGAAGTGGCTCGATAAAATGGCCGCAAAGCCCTTATACCGACCCCGTAAGCAATGGGGGCACAAAGGGAACTATGGTCATGCGCTGATTATTGGAGGGAGTTTCGGGAAAATTGGAGCCCTTACACTGGCCACCAAAGGAGCCCTGTACGCCGGGAGTGGCCTGGTAACAGCCTACCTACCCAAATGCGGTTATGAAATCCTACAGGTTTCTATACCGGAAGCGATGACAGAGGTAGACGATGACAAAACATTGACCTACTTCAATGTCCGAACCCAAGCCACGGTCATCGGAATTGGTCCAGGTATGGGAACTGGTGAAAAAACAGCGATTGGCTTTGACCACTTTATCAGAGAGAATACCCGCCCCTTGGTAGTGGATGCCGATGCCATCAACCTGCTGTCTAAAAACCCGGAATTGTATAATTATCTTCCGGAAAACACGGTCCTAACCCCCCATCCCAAAGAATTAGAACGCTTGATCGGTTCCTGGAAAAATGACTATGAAAAATTAGAAAAAGCCCGGGAATTTTCAAAAAAATACCAACTTATCCTGGTGATCAAGGATGCTTATACCTGTCTGATTAAAGGCGATTCCACACTTATCAATGCCACGGGAAACCCCGCCCTATCGACCGGGGGCAGCGGCGATGTCCTAACGGGGATGATCACTGGCCTGATCGCACAGGGATATAAGCCCTGGAACGCGGCAGCACTGGGTGTATACCTACACGGACACACGGCGGATATCGCAGTACGAGAAGGGCCTTGTGAAACTTTTAGGGCCTCGGATATTCTGCACTACCTACCCACAGCCTGGCGGGAACTATCTCAAGACTGATCTGGACAAATACCTTCCAAAAAAAATCCTGTACGGAGGGTACAGGATTTGTAAAAGTATCGGTGGGGAATATCAAATGCCCAGGGCTTCTAACTGCTTCTTTAAGGCAGGGTTGGAAGGCCTGTCTGCATCTGCTGATACGATGTTGCCTTGGGGATCGAGCAGGATAAACCGCGGAATGGCATCAATGCCATAGGCCCTGATAAAATCAGCATCAAAGTTATTCTCAGCATATAGCTGAATACCGCTCATCGATTTTTCAGTGATCATTTCTCTCCAAGACTGGTAGGCATTTTTCCTGTCTACCGAAATGCTTACAAAATGAATGTTCTTTCCGTGAAAAGCCTTTTCTAGGGCTTGTAAGTGGGGTATTTCAGCCTTACAAGGAGCGCACCAGGTAGCCCACACATCTATATAAACATACTTCCCTCTGAGATCAGTCAGTGAGGTACGACTGCCATCGAAATTCTCGTAATTTTCAAACAGCGGTGAGGGCTTGCCCTCAGCAAGTTTTACCATGGACTGATGCTTCTCCTGATAATTGTTCCGTATATAATCGAGAAAAAGTTTATTCTGTCGCTTGTCCATCCTGGCAACGAGCGTGTCCAGGCCAGGCGCTTCGTTTACATAGCTTTCCAACATCGCTTCTGTACGGGCGATGCTAGTTTGAAAAGCTTTTTCCTCCAGTTCAAAATAAGTACTGGGATTCCCTATTTCCCCCATAAAAAAGGCCCTTTTCTGGTCTATGTAGTTATTGGTGACCGACCCTTCTCCACGGAAGGAGGCTCCATCACTCATACGCATGCCCGAAAATTCGATGGTCAGGTCGTAGCCATTTCGCAAAAACAAGGAATAGCTATCATTCCCACCCACCAGCAAGTGCATACCATCAGTCACTGCCAAGGTATCGGAAAAAGTGCCGTCTGCGCCTACTTCAATGGTCTTGGAAAATCCTTGTCCCTGGATGGTCACTTGGGTGAGGTCTCTGTTTGCAAAGCTTCCCTGTACACTAACATAGGGGGCTTTTTTAGGTTGACAGGATAGTAATACGGTTACGATGCATAAAATCGTGAGGTTCTTCATGGATTTGTGTTTATAAGTATATTAAATGGGTAATGTATCGAGTAGTTCGGCCAGTGCAGGGTCTGAAGGTCTTTTGGCATTGGCACTGATGATCTGACCTTCTGAGTCGAGCAGGATAAACCTGGGAATGCCCTTGATCAGGTAATTTTTAACAAACTGAGAATTCCAATCATTGTCAGCAAACAGCTGTACCCCTTTTAAAGATTCCGCAGAGACCATTTCTTTCCAGGCAGCGTGGTCTTTGGCTTTGTCGATGGAAATACTGACAAAAGTGATGTTCTTGTCGTGGTATTTTTTTTCCAAGGTCTTCAGAAAAGGAATCTCATACTTACAAGGACCACACCAGGTAGCCCAAACATCAATATATACATAGGAGCCCTTGAGGTCGGACAACGAAGTGGTTCCGCCAAGATAATTTTCATAGGCCGTAAATGTAGGAGAAGGCTGTCCTTCTGACAGGGAGCGCAAACGGTCATAATCCTGGGTGATATCTGCTCTATGCTGCGGGTTCGTACTGCCCTCCATAAAAAGTGAATAATAGTCCTCCAAGTGTTCTGTATAGGTAATACCGTACCTAGCTGCCTGGAATAACAAGTGATTTTTAATGCTTTGAACAGGGACTTGATTGACCG
>JASMME010000048.1:8143-8483 GCA_030748365.1 Lutibacter sp. | reverse complement strand
AACGTGTATAAAACATGGTAAATAATCCCTTATGACTGCTAAAGAAAATATCGTACATCAGCTCATTTCCAACAGGAACAAACCTTCCTTGAACTTTGGGCTAAAGACCAAAAACGAGCAATTTACAAAGGACCTGTTCCATACCCTGTTTGACACCGAGACCTGTGTGGCCAGCAATATAGACCAGCTCGAAATTGATTTTACCGATATCTACCAACTGGCCTGTAGCCTGACCAACACGCACCCAATAGACGTTTGGAAAGACTTTCTGGGTACACTTCCTGAAATATTGGAGAAACTCAACCTGGATGCACAGGCTTTTGTGGACAGCGACCCTGCT
>JASMME010000048.1:0-8133 GCA_030748365.1 Lutibacter sp. | reverse complement strand
TTTGCCATCGCCATTTACCGTTTTAGTCATGAGCTATACCTGCGCAAAATACCATTGATTCCACGTCTGATGAGCGAATATGCCCATGGATTGACAGGTACCGACATCCATCCAGGCGCCCAGATTGGACGGTCGTTTTTTATAGACCACGCTACCGGTACGGTGATCGGAGAAACCTGTGTGATTAAAGACCATGTCAGGATTTACCAGGGCGTTACCCTGGGTGCTTTGCAAGTCAGTAAGGCGCTGCGTAACGTAAAGCGCCATCCAACCGTTGAGAACCATGTGACCATTTACGCCAACGCAACCATCCTAGGGGGCGATACCGTCATTGGAGCGCATAGCACCATAGGTGGCAATGTCTGGATCACAGAATCGGTGCCGAAAAACTCATTGGTATACCACAGCGCTGAAACCAGGCTAAAAACAAAACAGGGCTCATGAAAACCGGGCAATTAGTCAACCTTATCGGAAATACCCCTATGGTAAAGGTGAACAACCTGCTGAAAAAAGAAGGGGTTAGCCTGTATATAAAACTGGAAGGTAACAATCCGGGGGGAAGTGTCAAAGACAGGCCTGCCTATCATATGATCCGCTCAGCCATGGAGAGAAAAGAACTTTGCAAAGGAGACCACCTAATTGAGGCCACCAGCGGAAATACGGGTATTGCCCTGGCCATGATTGCGGCACAATTTGGCCTGACGATGGAACTGGTAATGCCTGAAAACGCTACCAAAGAACGTATACAAACCATGAAAGCCTACGGTGCCAAGCTTAGCCTGACTCCGGCAGTTGAGGGTATAGAAGGCTCTAGAAAATATGCAGAAGAGCAGGCGCGGGAGAAAGGGTATACCTTGTTAAACCAGTTTGCCAATGATGACAACTGGAAAGCCCATTACCAAAGTACTGGCCCCGAAATCTGGCGGGACACCGCAGGGGCAATTACCCATTTTGTATCGGCCATGGGTACCACAGGCACCATCATGGGGACTGGCAGGTTTCTAAAAGAACAAAATCAGGCCATCCAAGTTGTTGGTGCACAGCCCTCAGAAGGCTCCAAAATTCCTGGTATCAGAAAATGGTCTAAGGAGTTTGTTCCGGCAATCTTTAAACCCGAAAAGGTAGACCAAATTATTGAAGTGAGCGAAGAAGAAGCACGCAGCATGACCCGCAAACTGGCCAGGGAGGAAGGAATATTGGCTGGTATGAGCAGCGGCGGGGCACTCAGCGCCGCTTTAAAACTGGCGCAAACCCTCGACAAAGGGCTTATTGTCAGTATTGTTTGCGACCGGGGTGACCGCTACCTGTCTAGCGACCTGTTCCACTAAATCAGCCCGTTTAATCCGCCGATCACAAAAGTAGCTTATAGCGTTCCTTTTGTGTATTTTTGTAATTCAACGAGGTAAATACACCTTTTGAAAGACCTTCAAATACTTGACCTAAAAAGGACCAGGTTGATAGGCGAAAAAAACTGGGTATATTTGCAGAAAAAATGTATACAAAACAACTCCGAAGAAATAAAAACAGATGAAAAAAGTACTGGTAACGGGTGGCTTGGGCTATATTGGCTCCCATACCGTGGTGGCATTACAAGAAGAGGGCTTTGAGGTAGCAATCATCGACGACCTTTCAAACGCGAAGATAGAAGTCTTGGAAAACATCCGTTCGATCACCCATAAGGCACCAGCCTATCACCAGATCGACCTAAAAGACAAGGCGGCAGTACAACAATTCTTTGCCACCCAGGCCATTGATGGTGTCATTCATTTTGCTGCCTCAAAAGCCGTGGGAGAAAGTGTTCAGAAACCCTTGGCATACTACGAAAACAATCTCGGTGGTCTGGTAAATCTATTACAGGAAATGGACCGCCACAAGACCACACATTTGATTTTTAGCTCCTCCTGTACGGTATACGGCCAGGCAGACGCGCTTCCCATTACGGAAAGCGCGCCTATCAAACCGGCAGAATCTCCCTATGGAAATACCAAACAGGTAGGGGAAGAAATTATCAAAGACCAAACTGCCGTTGCTGATTTAAAAGCGATTTCACTGCGCTATTTCAATCCGATTGGCGCACATGAATCTGCTAAAATCGGGGAACTGCCCATCGGGGTTCCTCAAAACCTGGTACCATTCATTACGCAAACAGCTGCCGGAATTCGGAAAGAGCTGTCTGTTTTTGGCAGTGATTACAACACCCCTGACGGTACAGCCATCCGCGATTATATTCATGTAATCGACCTGGCCAGGGCCCATATTGTAGCCCTCAAAAGGCTGTTTAATAAGGACCAAAAAGCGCCCTACGAGGTCTTTAACCTGGGCACCGGGAAAGGGTGTTCCGTTTTGGAGGTCATTCAATCTTTTGAAAAAGTAAGCGGAAAAAAACTAAACTACAAAATGGTCGCGCGGAGAGCGGGTGACATCACCGCCGCTTATGCCGACACTACTACGGCCAATAAAGTACTGGGCTGGAAGGCAGCGCTCAGTTTGGAAACAGCGCTCTTGTCTGCCTGGAAATGGCAGCAAACACTGTAAAAAAACCGCTCATCTCTGAGCGGTTTGTGTATTGTTCTTATTGAATAGTTGCAGCACTTGCTGAAACGCTCCGGTCAATCTTTCGCATCAAGCCTTGCAGTACTTTGCCAGGGCCCACTTCTATAAACTCTGTGGCACCATCGGCAATCATTTGTTGTACAGACTGGGTCCAGCGTACCGGGGCGGTGAGCTGTGCAATTAAGTGCTCTTTGATGACTGTGGGATCTGTAACGGAACTGGCCACCACATTTTGGTAGACAGGACAGCACCCCTGTTGAAAACTGGTCTGATCAATCGCCTGGGCGAGTGCGGACCTTGCCGGCTCCATCAGCGGTGAGTGGAAGGCCCCACCGACAGGCAATTTTAGAGCACGTCGTGCCCCTGCAGCGGTCAGTGCTTCACAGGCCTGGTCAATGGCAGCCATCTCTCCGGAAATAACCAACTGACCCGGACAATTGTAATTGGCTGCGACCACAACCCCCTCGATGCGTTCACAAACCGATTCAACCTGGGCATCTTCAAGACCCAAAACGGCCGCCATCGTAGAAACTTGTCTTTCACAAGCTTCCTGCATCGCGACAGCCCTGCTGGAAACCAAGCGCAAGCCATCTTCAAAGCGAAGGACTCCATTGGCTACCAAGGCGGAAAATTCACCCAGGGAATGTCCTGCTACCATCGAGGGTTGGAAATCATCGCCCAACACCTTGGCCAGAATGACCGAATGTAAAAAAATAGCGGGTTGGGTTACCCGGGTCTGCTGCAGGGCTTCTGAGGTTCCCTCAAACATGATATCGGTAATGGAAAAACCCAAAATCTTATTGGCTTGCTCAAAAAGTGACTGTGCCATAGGATCCTTTTCGTAAAGATCGCGTCCCATCCCTGGGAACTGGGCGCCTTGCCCTGGAAAAATATATGCTTTCACACGTTTACATTTTAGTAATTATTGATTGCTATTCATTATAAATGGGGCACGCTTATACAAAGACGTATTTCACCTGTCTTGTCAATGAATTTGATTTCTGTAAAATATCGCTCACCTTTCCACGTTGTTGACAAGATAGTGCTTATTTTAACAAATCCTTTCGCCCATTGTTTAAGAGGCAAAAGTAAAAATATTTTGCTACATTCGTAATAACTACTCGCTAAATGAAAAACAATCAACAAAGTGCCGCCTTTGTGGTGTACCTGGTGTTGGCAGGTATTTTTATCGCTGCGCTGGTGGCTTCAAACCTTATTTTTCAAAAATTCTTTTACTGGAACCCTTTTGGCTGGTTTCGGTTTGAGCTTTCCGTGGGAATTTTGCCCTACCCTATTACCTTCCTAATCACAGACATCATTTCGGAGATTTACGGAAAAAAGCGGGCCAACCAGGTGGTAATCACCGGCATTGTAGCGTCCATTTTTTCCATGGGAATTTTGCTAGTGGCCAATGCCGTACCGGCCATCGAAGCCTCCCCAGTTGATGACACCCTATTTAAGGCTGTCTTCGGACTGTCTCCCTTGGCGGTACTGGCTTCTATGTTGGCTTATCTTTTTGCCCAATTCATAGACATACGGATTTTTCATTTCTGGAAAGAAAAAACAAAGGGGAAACACCTTTGGCTACGCAATAACTTTTCCACCTTTACTTCTCAATTTGTCGACACCTTTACAGTGGTAGGGCTGTTGTGTACTTTCGAGGCATTGCCCTGGTCTATGTTTGGATCCCTGGTGGTCAGCGGCTTCCTGTTCAAAGTGCTTATTGCCCTATTAGATACACCCCTGCTATACCTTTTTGTCCACCTCTTGCGGAAACGTTTTGGCTTAGAAACAGGAGAAGAGATTCGGAGCTGGATTAACTGATCTTAATCCTTACCAAGCAGCCTTCATGGCTCCTCACATTGAACACGGTTTGGTCCTCAAACAATAAGTACTGCCCCTTGATACCGGTCAGGATTCCTGAATAGGCGGGTGTCTTCTCCAAATGGAGAGATTGTATTTTCTTTGGGTAGGCGCTCACCGGGTAACGAATATGGGTAAGCTTGGAGGGAGGTATATAATACGCCTGTGCTTCCTCGGGTATAGCGGCTTTTAGCCTGGTACTTTCGGTCAAAAGATCCTGTGGTGAAAGGTCATTTTTGAGCATTTGACGCCAACTGGTCTTATCAGAGACGTAGGCTTTTAAAGCCACTTCGGTAATCCCTGCCAGGTAACGGTTGGGCACCTCCACCATCTCAAGGGCCTGAACGGCACCCTGGTCAATCCAGCGCGTAGGCAATTGTGTCTTACGGGTGACCCCCACTTTTACATTGCCCGACAAGGCCAGGTAAACGACATGGGGCTGCAACTGCACCTGTTTTTCAAAATCGAGATCCCGGTCTTCAATGTCTAGGTGTGCCTTGCTCAACTCGGGCCTGATGATCCAGTCACCTGCTTGGGCACTGTTAAAGAAACACGCATAGCAAAAACCCTGTCGGTAGCGTTTTTTGTCGGCGGAACAAGACAGGCAGCGGGTGCCTTCAAGGTGGATCTCAAACCGGCGATGAATCAATTGGTTTAGGTGTAAAAAACCCTTATCTACTAAGAGATAATACTGTACTTCTTCCTGCAGTTCAGTCATCATTTTTTTTAAATGGGCTGTATATTGCATAAAAGTTTTTTCTTACATTTAACACGCTAAATATACGTAATAAAAAATGCCTTTCTCGATTGTAAATTCCATTATTTCCTGGTTCCTGAAAAAGAGGAAACACCAAATGGAACTGTTTATTAAATACCCTATTGACGTTCAGCAAGAACTCCTTTTTAAATTGTTGGACAAGGCAAAAAATACCGAAATTGGAAAAAAACACCGCTTTTCAAGCATTCAACACTACACGGACTTTGCCAAAAGGATACCCATTCAGCAATACGAATCCATAGAACCCCTGATTGAAAGAACCCGAAAAGGAGAACAACACATCCTTTGGCCAACTCCTATAAAATGGTTCGCCAAATCGAGCGGTACTACCAATGCTAAAAGCAAGTTTATTCCGGTGAGTGAAGAAGCCCTGGAAAACTGTCATTTCAAGGCGGGGAAAGATATGTTGGGGCTGTATTTTATCAACAATCCCGATGCACAGCTTTTTTCTGGAAAAAGCTTGCGTTTGGGGGGAAGCAGTGCAGTGTATGAAGACAATAACTCCTATTTTGGTGACCTGTCTGCCATCATGATCGAAAACCTGCCTTTTTGGGCCGATTTCAGTAGTGCGCCCAAACAGGAAACTGCCTTGATGGAGGAGTGGGAAAGCAAAATGGAAAGCATTGTAGAAGAAACCATTCACGAAAATATCACCAGTTTGATAGGTGTACCCTCTTGGATGCTGGTGTTGGCAAACAAGGTTTTGGAGCGAACAGGAAAAAGCAACCTCCTGGAGGTTTGGCCCAACCTGGAGGTATACTTTCACGGTGGCGTCAATTTCAATCCATACCGGGAGTCATTCAAAAAACTGATTCCGAAACGTGGTTTTAAATACTATGAAACCTACAATGCTTCCGAAGGATTTTTTGCCATACAGGACAAGGACCATTCATTGGACCTCCTTCTGATGCTGGACTACGGCATCTTTTATGAATTTATACCTATGGACAGCTACCAAGGCGAGGACTCGGTGGCCATCCCGCTTTCCGAAGTTTGCCTCGGTCAAAACTATGCCATGGTAATTACGACCAACGGGGGCTTGTGGCGTTACCTAATAGGTGATACCGTCAAGTTTAGCTCCCTAGATCCTTACCGAATCAGGATTACCGGCAGGACCAAAAACTTTATCAATGTATTTGGCGAAGAGTTGATTGTTGAAAATGCGGAAGAAGCCTTAAAACAGGCTTTCTTAAAAACAAATGCCACCGTTGCTGAATATACAGTAGCCCCTGTTTTTATGGAGGGAAAGGCCAGTGGGGGACATGAATGGCTGATTGAATTTTCGACAGCACCAGCGTCGCTCAGTTACTTTACGGAACTGCTCGACAATGCGCTCAAAGCAAACAATTCTGATTATGAGGCCAAACGCTATAACAATATGACCCTGGATATGCCGAGAATCAACGTTGCCAGAAAAGGCTTGTTCTATGACTGGCTTAAATCAAAGGGTAAACTGGGTGGGCAACACAAAATTCCCCGCTTGTCAGATACACGGGATTACCTGGAGGAATTACTGGCCATGAACAGGGAAACCAGCACTACTTCTTCCGTTCAATAACGTAGTTCACCAGGGTTGCTAAAGCGGTTTTATAGGGGGAATCGGGATAGGTGTCCAGGATGTCCATGGCCTTTTCCCGGTAACTGTTCATTTTGGAAACAGCATAGTCCATACCACCTTTGTTTTTTACAAACGCTATGATCTCGCGAATGCTGTTTTTGTTCTTGCGATATTTCTTTACCGAATTTATCAACCAAGTTCGTTCATGTGCCTCACAGTGATTGAGCGCGTAAATAAGTGGCAGTGTCATTTTTTGTTCTTTGATATCAATCCCTGTAGGTTTTCCTATCTTGTGATCTGTATAATCAAACAGGTCATCCTTGATCTGAAAAGCCATCCCGATGAGTTCTCCAAAATGCCGCAGGCGTGTCACTTCAGACTCACTACTGCCCACAGAAGCCGCTCCAATACCACAACAAGCGGCGATTAGGCTTGCTGTTTTTTGACGAATAATCTCAAAATAGACTGCCTCAGTGATGTCGAGTCTCCGTGCCTTTTCAATCTGGAGTAATTCTCCCTCACTCATTTCACGTACAGCCACAGAGATGAGCTTCAGCAGGTCATAATCTTCATGGTCAATGGACAGTAAAAGGCCTTTTGACAAGAGAAAATCACCCACCAGTACGGCAATTTTATTTTTCCAGAGCGCATTGATGGAAAAGAAATCCCGGCGCTTGTTGCTCTCATCAACCACATCATCGTGGACGAGGGTAGCGGTGTGGATCAATTCAATGATGGAAGCTCCTCGATAGGTTCTTTCCTCAAAATTACCATCAGAAACCATCTTCGCCGTTAGGAAAACAAACATGGGACGCATTTGCTTGCCCTTTCTTCTCACAATATAGTGGGTAATTCTATTGAGTAAGGGCACCCGCGTTGCCATGGCCTCTTTAAACTTATCTTCGAATAGTGCCATTTCCTTTAAAATGGGCTGTTTGATCTGCTCTACTATGCGCATTGAGATGGGATATGGAGACAAAGATAACCATTTCTTCCCTTAGAAGTAAGTCGCTGAATATTTCCACAACAAAGTGGATTTATGCTTGTTTAAACCATGTCAAAATAATTTGTAACTTGCCAAAAAAATTGCAGAATATGATGGTTGAGGCTTTCCATATATTCCTTCTCTTCACAGCTGTTTACGGCTTTATCTATTTGCTGGCTGGCTACTTACTCAAAGGAAAACCCAGCAAACCGGTAATGCTGTTCAGTTACGGTATTATCTTTGTTTCTTTACAGAACTTCCTTAGCTGGTTGCTGTATACAGGCATTGTTCCAAGGCTATTTGACGAAGATATGGGGGGTACCTCGTTCTATACCATGGCTGTCGCATACTTCTACAATTCTTTTATCCATTATTTAAAGCTACAAAAAAGGGAGC
>JASMME010000047.1 GCA_030748365.1 Lutibacter sp. | reverse complement strand
CCCCCGTTCCGTACATCAACCAGTCGAGCCTTAAACCAGGGAAAGCCTCCAATAGTTTTAATACAAAATCAAGGCTGGGCTTGTTACGACCCGACAGTAAATGAGAAATACTGGAAGGTTGTACACCAATCTTTGTGGAAAAACGTGCCGCACTTAGGTCATACTGGGTCATCAGTGCCCTTAACTGTGTTGTAAAAACGGTGGTATTTACCATGGAGATATCTCTTTTAGTCATTACAAATGTAATAAAGTAGGCAATAGCCTGCAATAGCGATCCATTTAATGCCTAAAGATTTAAGATGCTATAAGTTAGAGTAATACTTTACTACAAATAACCTAATAATATAATAATAAGTATTTTAACTTATATATATAAATATTATCTATGGCAATCTGCGTAGGTTAATATCCAAAAGGAATCAAGCTGAGCTTGTTGACAAGTGTAATATAGAAAGGCTTCAGCATAGTTACTGCTGTAACGAGTTAATGTTACATTTGTAAACGTGTTAATAGGAAATGGGGATGGATATAAGAAACCATTTGACTAACATATAAAACTAATAGTCAGGTATTTATACTATATTGATTGGAAAGAGATATTGACTTAAAGCCAAGCGATCGCAAAGGCGCTCTAAAGGACCATCCTAAGCTGTTTACAACCGTAATTTCTGTGCAATACTTCACAAATCATACTAAATATGTGCTGGACCTGGGAGATTCCTGTGAATTCTGTTATTTTTGTCTGATGAGATCAGTCACTGCCCTACAAAAATGCCATGCCAAACACCGGGAGCCCTCTCTATTCGGTCGGGATGTGGTGTATACCGACATCGCCCCGCTAATCGCAGCGCTCCCCTCCCTGTTCCATACAACGGTACTGGGGCATTCAGAGAAGGGCCTACCCATTCACAGGATCGATTATGGGATTGGAGACCGAAAAATCCTCCTCTGGTCACAGATGCACGGCAATGAAACCACTGGTACCAAAGCCTTGTTTGATCTTTTTCGCTGGTTGGCCAGTGATGATCCGGCTGCCAAACGGATTTATAATGGGTGTACCTTGTTATGTATTCCTATGCTCAATCCTGATGGGGCCGCCTTGCACACCCGAAAAAATGCCCGGGGTATAGACCTAAACCGCGATGCCATTGATAGAAAAGCAGTGGAAAGTCAACTGCTACGGGCCTGTCTGGATGATTTTGCCCCTGATTTCTGTTTTAACCTACACGACCAACGGGCCATCTTTAATGTGGAAGGTACAGCCAACCCTGCCACCCTTTCTTTTTTAGCGCCCTCAGTGGATGTAGCGCGAAGCCTGACCGCCGGACGCAAGGAAACCATGAGTGTCATTGTCGCCATGAACGAACTACTACAACAATTGATTCCAAACCATATCGGCCGCTATACCGATGAATTTTACCCCACCGCTACCGGTGATAATTTTCAGCGCCTGGGCCACAATACCATTTTGGTGGAAGCGGGCCATTTTCCCCATGACCTCGACAGGGAACGTACAAGGGAGTTTAATTTTTACGCCCTGCTCAGGGGCCTTGAGTACCTTGCTGATAACCAAGTTTTTGACCAATATGAAGCCTATTTCAACATTCCCAATAATGCGCTTAAATACTTGAATACCATTTATAAAAACCTTTCTATTGAACGAGACGGGCAACTGCAGACCACTGATGTTGGGGTGCATACCACGTTTAAACGACAGAATGGCCAGCTGGTTCCCCATCAGTGTATTGAAGAAACCGGAGACCTTTCAAGCTATTTTTCAGATACGGTCGTGAATGCGGAAAATATACAGTATCAAGATTTGAAATTATCAAATTCGTAAATTTTATACCCTATTTTCATTATTTTTTATAAATTTGTCCATAATCTTAGCAAACAATCATGAGGAAATTCTCTTTAGATGAAATAGACCACCAGATTCTCGATATATTGATCGAAAATGCCCGCACCCCTTTTACAGATATTGCCAAGAGATTGGTGGTATCTGCCGGAACCATCCATGTTAGGGTTAAAAAGATGGAGGATGAGGGCATTATCAAGGGGTCTACCTTGATTTTAGACTATGAAAAAATGGGTTATTCCTTTATTTCTCATGTAGGCATCTACCTGAGCAAGACTTCCAAGACTAAAAAAGTTGTGGAGGATTTGAAAAGAATACCCAACGTAACCATCGCCTATATTACTGCTGGCAAATACAATATTTTTTGTAAAATCCGGGCCAAGGACACCACCCATGCCAAAGAAATTATTTTTGAGATTGATGATATAGATGGGGTGTCAAGAACAGAAACCATGATTTCCCTTGAAGAGAGTATCAACGACAAGACACGGTTAATGCACTCTATATTCCGGGAGATTTAATTCCTCACTCTCACCGCCCATCCTACCTTGTCAGCTGCTGATAGGGTTTTTTTTTAACTTTACCCAAGCCATCGCAACCTACCAATACCTATGAATGCACGAAATACTTCGCTTGCACCCACCATTTACAACCGCAAAGAGCTGTCTGATGAGCAGTTACTCGATTTGTATACCGCCGTCCTACAACCACGTATGATTGAAGAGAAGATGCTGATCCTCCTCAGACAAGGAAAGATCTCCAAATGGTTTTCAGGGATAGGACAGGAAGCCGTTGCAGTGGGGCTTACCAAGGCCCTGCAGGAAGATGAATACCTCTTGCCTATGCACCGGAACCTGGGCGTCTTTACCAGCCGGCAAATACCCCTGTTTCGTCTTTTTGCCCAATGGCAGGGAAAAATGAGTGGCTTTACCAAGGGCCGCGACCGTTCTTTTCATTTTGGCACCCAGGAGCATAAGATCATTGGGATGATTTCTCACCTAGGCCCCCAACTGGGGGTGGCCAACGGTATTGCCCTGGCAGACCTGCTCCGTAACAGGCAAAAAGTAACCGCCGTCTTTAGCGGAGAAGGGGGAACCAGTGAAGGTGATTTTCACGAGGCACTCAATGTGGCTGCTGTATGGAGTCTGCCAGTTCTTTTCTGTATAGAGAACAATGGCTATGGCTTGTCAACACCGTCCTCTCAGCAGTTTAAATGCAAGGACCTGGCCGATAAAGGCCCGGGCTATGGGATGGAAAGCCATGTCATAGACGGAAACAATGTCCTGGCGGTTTATCACAAGGTGCGTGACATAGCAGCCAGTGTTCGCAGCAATCCCCGCCCTGTATTGCTCGAGTTTAAAACCTTCCGTATGCGCGGACACGAAGAGGCGAGTGGGACCAAATACGTACCCAAGGAACTTTTGGAAGCCTGGGCACAAAAAGACCCCCTGGAGAATTACCAGGCCTTTTTAAAGGAGGAAGGGGTCCTTACCGATAGCCTGGAAGTACAGTATAAGAAAAGAATCATAGGGGAAATCAACGAACACCTGGCAAAGGCCTTTGCCGAGGAAGCAGTTGTATCCAGCGAAGCCCAGGAGCTGGGGGATGTTTATAAATCCCAGGATATCAAACCGGTGCTTCCGACTAAGAAACAGAAAAAGGTCCGTATGGTAGATGCCATTTCCCAGGGACTGCGCCAATCCATGGAACGCCATAAGAACTTGGTGATCATGGGTCAGGACATTGCTGAATACGGCGGGGTGTTTAAGGTAACAGCAGGCTTTTTAGCCCAGTTTGGCCCCGGACGGGTACGCAATACCCCCATTTGCGAATCCAGTATTATTGAAGCGGCTTATGGCCTGGCTGTCAATGGCTACCGATCGGTTGTAGAACTACAGTTTTCAGACTTTATAAGTTCCGGTTTTAACCCGGTTATCAATTTGCTGGCCAAGTCTTATTATCGTTGGGGACAATCTGTTCCTACCGTATTGCGTATGCCCTGTGGTGCCGGGGTAGGCGCTGGCCCTTTTCACAGCCAGACCAACGAGGCCTGGTTTACCAAAACACCGGGTCTTAAGGTGGTTTATCCTGCCTTTCCATATGATGCCAAGGGCTTATTGGCTACGGCCATTGAGGAGGAGAACCCTGTTTTGTTCTTTGAACACAAGGCCCTGTACCGTTCTGTGTACCAGGAGGTACCGGAAGACTATTACAGCCTGCCTTTGGGAGAAGCCGCCCTGTTACGTAGCGGGGATGACCTGAGTATCATCAGTTACGGTGCCGGGGTACACTGGGCACTGGAAGCCGCTGACAAACTGGGCCTCTCGGCAGATGTTATTGACCTGAGAACCTTGCAACCACTGGATACAGACTGCCTGTACCGTTCTGTTCAAAAAACAGGGAAGGTTTTGATCTTACAGGAGGATACGCTTTTTGGAGGGATGGCTTCAGAACTCGCTGCCCTGATTACCGAACACTGCTTTACTTACCTGGATGCACCGGTACGCAGGCTAGGAAGTATGGAAACTCCGGTACCTTTTGCCGCCAACCTAGAGGCTTTATACCTACCCAAGGAACGATTGGAAAAGGCCCTCCAGGAGCTACGGGACTACTAAGGCCGCTTCCCATCCCATAATCTTGACGAGTTGTTGCCAGTGTACTGGTAAGGGTGCTTGCAGGTTTAGCGCTTGCCCGTTTAGTGGGTGTATAAAATCTAGCTGGGCTGCGTGTAAGAACAATGAATCCAATCCAAACTTGGCCATAAGCATGCGGTTGTGAAAACGGTCACCGTATTTGGCATCTCCTAGCAGGGGATGGCTGATCTTGTTCATATGGATCCGCAATTGGTGGGTTCGCCCGGTAGCGGGTAGCAACCTGACCAGGCTATAACGGGCGGTTTTATAGGGCCCTACCGGAATGTTTAGCACGGCTGTTTTTATGGGGGTACAGCTGGTTTTGGCAGTTTTATATAGGCCGGTTTCCGGGTGTTTGACCGGGCTGTCGATCACCAGGGTTTCTTCGACAAAACCCCGTACAATTCCCAGGTAAGATTTGCGTACTTTTTGGGCGGTAAAAAGGGCCTGAAAAGGGGCTACCTGTTCTTTTTTTTTGGCCAGGAGTAGGAGCCCGGAGGTCTTGCGGTCTAGGCGGTGTATGGCAAACAAGGGCTGGCCATGGCTTTCCTCCAAGAATTGTACCAGGCTTTTTTCTCGGATATTCCGGGCGTAATAGGAGTGGTGTACCAGCCTATTGACCGGTTTATCAACAACGATCAGGGACTCGTCTTCATAAATTATGGGTATCTCCATCGGGCAAAGATAGGGGAATTATCTTCGACATTTACCCACCAAAAGCGGGTATTTACACATTTATACAATCACTTTAGAAAGGTGGTTTTAAATAGCTGATAATAAAGGATCTAATCCTATTTAATAGCTTTGTATTTCAGCGCCTTTCTATCAAAGACTCTTACAAATACCCGCGCGCGCTGATACTAGCTTTCCTGTTGTATATAGCTGGCCAAAAGGCGGTGAAAATGGTGTACGCCTTTTTCCATGCTTGGTGAGAACCTACCCGCTTTATAAAAGCGAGACTGCAGGCCTTTGTGTACGCCTTCTACCACAAATTCATCTTCGCGTTCTACCTTGTCTAAAAGGGCGCCAGCACCGGTATTTAATGTTGTTTCGTCGTAGACATAGGTGATAAAAGAAACTTTTGTCTTTTGGATACTCAGGGGCCTTACAATGTTTACAGACAAGCCCCAGGGATAGAAATTGAACATCATATTGGGAAATACCCAATAATAATAGGCAGCCACGCTTTTACCGTGGTCTATATGGCCTTCGGGCAAATCGAACACTTCTTCGCCGCCATCCGCATAGCCTATTTGAAGGTTTACATGCTTATAAACTTCGGTGGTATAGGCACCGTAGTCCAAAACAGCCTGTAGGTCTTCGTGTACAAAGGGTATGTGAAAGCCTTCCAAATAATTATCGCAATAGAGCGCCCAGTGGCAGTTGACTATATAGTCTTTGCTAAGGCTGTCATCTCGTTTGAATTCTTGCAAGGGTAAAAAACCAATGCGTTCGTTCATACGCTCAATGACTTCCGAAAAATCAAAAGCAGGGTCGAGGGCAACAAATAAATGCCCGGCTAGATTTTTGAGGGAGAAACGCGGTAGGTCGTCGCAGGGACTGGGGAAATTTTCGGCTTCCTTAAAGGCAGGCATGCTTTTAAAGCTGCCATCAAGACCAAATCTTTTGCCGTGGTACCTACACAGCAAGTTACTGGCTTTGCCCGGGTGTTGAACCAGCAGGTTTCCACGGTGGGTACAGACATTGCTTAGGCAGCTAATTGTACCGTCCTTGTCACGGACGATCAACAGGGGTTCTGTTAGGTAGTTTTCCAGCAATACCAAGGGGTACACGCTTTCTGACAGGGGAAGCAGGCTGTATTCATCACCGATCCAGTGCCAGGCTTTTACAAAAACCTTTTCTTTTAATTTGTCAAAGACCGCCTGGCTTCTGTAAAATTCGGCCGGTAGGGTGGCTGCTTTCTTTATGTCGGGATCGATATAAAATGTATCCATCGTATTTGTTATTTATTTACTTATTTCGTTGTAACCATACATAAAAAGGAATACCCATCATCAGTAATAAAAAGCCTAAAAAGACGATTTCCTGTCCGCAGCCGATCACAATCCAGATCGAAAAACAGAATGCCAATAGGGCAATGATCAGTTTTCCGGTGCTGTTCTTTTCCTTGTTAAGGAACATCAATATCGCAAAACTGGCGGTAGAAAACAAATAAGGGGTCAGTACTGAGAGGGTAGATAGTTTCATCATAAAGGCGAAGGCCGCCACCAGGCTTTTGGAATAATTTAAAAGCATCAACAGCGAGGCCAGGATACTGGAGATCACAATACCGCTAATGGGCGCTCCACGGCGGTTTACTTTTTTAAATACCTGGGGAAAGAGCTTGTCTCGGGCAGCAGCCATGGGTATCTGCCCTTGTATCAAGATCCAACCGTTAAGGGCGCCCATGGTGGCTATGACCGCTCCTGCGGCTACGATATACCTGGCGGATGGTCCCCAAATCAAGGCGGCCACATCGGCAAAGGGGGCTGTTGATACTGCCAGTGTCTCGGGCGGTATACTCCCCATAATGGCCACGGAACTCAGGATGTAGACGACAACGGTAAACAGGGTACCGACGATCGTTGCTTTTTTAACGGTTTTTTCCGGGTTTCTGATCGTCGCGCTGGGTACCGTGGCGCTTTCCATGCCTAAAAAGGCAAATAGGGTGAGGGTGGTGGTGGCGGTAATGGCGGAAAAGTTGGATGTTCCACTTAGATTAAAGGGGACAAAATGATCGGATTGCAGGTATAGGAGGCCCACAAAGCCAACGAGTATAATGGGGGTGATTTTAAGGAGGGTGGTGATGATTTGTACAAGGGCAATGGTTTTGATGTCTTTGGAATTGATCCATGAAAACAACCAGATACAGCCCAAGCCTGTTAGGACGGCCGCCAAGGGTTGTTCGCCTAGCAGGGGAAAGAAAACCCCCAAATAACCAACCAGGGCCACCGCTATGGCGGCGTTGGTACACCAGATAGAGATCCAATAGCCCCAGGCGACCAGGTAGGCGGGGAAGTCTCCCAATCCTTTTCTTGTATAGGCATAGGGGCCTCCAGTGGTCTGGGGGGCCAAACGCCCTAGGTGACCGAATACCAGGGCCAACAACACCGCCCCCAAAGAGGAGAACAGCCAGCCTAGCAGGCTGATGCCTCCGTAGATAGCGAGGGTGGAAGGGAGTAGGAATATTCCGGATCCGATCATGTTTCCAACAACCAGGGCCGTACTGGACCAAAAACCGATTTTGTTTGTTTCTTTGATAGGATACAGGGTTTCTTCTCTCAAATATACACAAAGCGATGGAACTATCTTATTGATCTTTAAAAGGCTAGGGGACTAGGGATTTTTAATATTGGTGAAAATTTCCTATATTTGTAGTGCATCAGGAACGCTTAGGCGTACCAACCGACTCGCTCGTAGCACGGTGGTTTAGTATGCGGGAAACACCTCCAAAATAACGGGTAATCCACATCTTTCTTGTTGCAATTTATTGTTTAACGTTTAAATTGTACTACCATGAAAACAACAAAATCCACTAAGGAAACCAGGCTTCAAGTCGGTTTCTTTGGCAAAATCCAGCCCCTAAACGCTATAGACCGCGGTTCCCTGGCTTTGTACCGGGAGAGGATGGCGGTCAGCTGGACGGCTAATAAGACACTGTTATGAGTGTTGTATTGAGCGGAGAGCTCACCTTTACGGTACGTTTTACAGCACATCCCTTTCCTGTGGGTGTCTATACAACAGGGGCTATTATCCATACCTGTGCACAGCAGATCTATGCCCGTACGCCTTTTAACCAGGATGAAAAGCCTGAGAAAATGGATAATTTTAAGGTTACCTTGGTTAAGAAGACGTTTTATAAGGCGGAATAGCTGCGATACCTTGCTGATGGGTTTATTGGAAAGACCCATTTAGCGATTGGTGTTTTATAAGAAGGCAATGGCTTATATGGCTGTTTGCCTTCTTTTATTGAGTGATAAGTGCTTATTGTTGGTGGGGGAGAGTATCACCGTTTCTGGGTATTGTTTTTTTATTATTTGTTGGTTAATTTTAGGAGACATTTTTGAACACTATGATCAATATGTTTTAACATATCTT
>JASMME010000046.1 GCA_030748365.1 Lutibacter sp. | reverse complement strand
ATGGTCGACGCCATCTCACAGGTAAAACAATACGACTTCGAAGGACAGTTTATTCGGGATATCGAACTTCCGGGACCAGGGACCGTAAGTGGGTTCAGTGGAAAAAAAGACACAGAAACAATCTATTTCTCCTTTACAAACTATGTGAGTCCTGGCACTATCTACGCTTGTGATCCTGAAAAGGGCCGTAGCACCCTATATCGTAAGCCAGGGATTGATTTCGATCCGGAAGCCTATGAATCCAAACAAGTTTTTTACGAGTCAAAAGACGGTACCCAGGTTCCCATGATTATCTCTTATAAAAAGGGGTTGCCCTTAGGAAAAAATCATCCGACCATTCTGTATGGCTATGGCGGATTTAATATAAGCCTTACACCAAGCTTTAGTATCGCCAATGCCGTCTGGATGGAACAGGGCGGTATTTATGCCGTTCCCAATTTGCGTGGGGGTGGAGAATATGGTAAAGAATGGCATAAGGCCGGTACCAAAATGCAAAAACAAAATGTTTTTGATGACTTTATCGCAGCTGCTGAATTTCTAATCGAACAAGGCTATACCGATTCAAAACACCTGGCCATCAGAGGTGGTTCCAACGGTGGTTTGTTGGTAGGGGCCACCATGACCCAACGTCCAGATCTAATACAGGTCGCCCTGCCCGCTGTTGGGGTGATGGACATGCTGCGTTATCATACTTTTACCGCAGGTGCAGGTTGGGCCTATGACTACGGAACGGCTGCGGATTCTAAAGAGATGTTCGACTATTTAAAAGCGTACTCACCCGTGCATAGTGTGCGGAAAGGGGTGGCGTACCCGGCAACCTTGGTGACAACCGGAGATCATGATGACCGGGTAGTTCCGTCACACTCTTTTAAATTTGCTGCGGAGTTACAAGACAAGCATCGGGGCAAAAACCCTATCCTGATTCGGATAGAGACCAACGCTGGACATGGTGCTGGAACACCGGTTTCTATGATCTTGGATCAATATGCAGATATCTTTGGTTTTACCTTGTACAATATGGGTTACAAAACATTGCCCGGTAAAGAACAGTAAGTATTGTTTATATAATCATGGGTTAAAAAGGGTGGCTATCGTCATAACAATCCTTATTTTTGCAACAGAAAACACCCAATGACTATTACAGGAAAACGCTATGTAGATTACAGCTCTTTTATCAAACAGACTTTTGGTGAACGGGTGCAAAAGATATCGGTGGATGTGGGCTTTTCCTGTCCAAACAGAGATGGATCAAAAGGCTATGGTGGTTGCACCTACTGCAATAACGACAGCTTTAACCCTGATTACTGTACACCGCAGAAAAGCATCCAACAACAACTAGAGGAGGGGATTGATTTTTTTCAAAAAAAAAGAAATATCAAACACTTTCTCGCTTATTTTCAGGCCTATACCAATACCTATTCAACCATTAGCTCCCTGCAAAAAATGTACGAGGAAGCGCTTCGTGTCCCAGGGGTTGTTGGCTTGGTAATCGGTACCCGGCCAGATTGTATTTCCCAGGAAATCATCGATTACCTGGAAACACTTTCCAAAGTGCATTTTGTTTCCCTGGAATTTGGGGTGGAAAGCACCTTAAACAAAACCCTGCTCTCTGTCAACCGTTGCCACACTTTTGAGGAAACCATTGCTGCTTACGAACTTTGTAAGGACAAAGGATTTCACCTGGGGGCACACCTGATCTTGGGTTTGCCTGGAGAAGACAGGGAGGAGCTGATGGGGCACGCAGCAACTATCTCCAAGCTACCAATCGATACCTTGAAGCTACATCACCTACAAATTGTGAAAAACTCAGTGATGGGTGTTCAATATCGGAGAGATCCTGAAAGATTTGCGCTTTTCAAGATGGAAGATTATCTCGCGTTTATAACGGAATTTATCACCTACCTAAGGCCTTCCATCATTATAGAACGCTTTATCAGTGAAGCGCCGAAAGACTTGCTTGTGGCGCCAAAGTGGGGCTTAAAAAATTATGAAATGGTTGCCCTAATCGATCAAAAACTGGCTGAAAAGAATCTTTGGCAGGGGAAAAATTACCACCCCCCAAAAAATATTACCTAAATTTTGTATGTTTGGACATGCCTAATTCCCTAACAAAACAACTCGCTGAAATGCCCTGGATTTTTATTCCAGGCTTATAGGCATGTTTCCTGTTTTTCTGCTTTAATCTACCCCTTTAACAAACCAATTTAACAAGACATGTACTCCATTATCGTACTGGGTGCTGGTATGGTGGGAAGTGCCATGGCTATTGACCTGGCAACCAAACACAGCGTAACCCTTTCAGACATAAACCAACAAGCATTGGACAAAGCCCTAAGCAAATGTCCTTCCCTACAAACCGCCATACTCAATGTAACAGACCGGATGGCTTTACAAAAAATCATCAAACCCTTTGACTTGGTCATTTGTGCTGTTCCTGGATTTCTGGGGTATGATACCCTGAAACAAATCATTGAAAGTGAAAAGAATGTTATCGATATTTCCTTTTTTCCAGAAAATTCCCTGGCGCTGGATCAGCTGGCCAAGGAGAAAAAAGTGACAGCAATCGTAGACTGTGGTGTGGCGCCAGGTATGGGCAATATCATTTTAGGTCATTACAACGAACAGCTGAGTCTCACTGATTTCGACTGTCTGGTTGGGGGTCTTCCTACTGTAAAAAAATGGCCTTTCTGTTACAAAGCCCCTTTTTCGCCGGTAGACGTGATAGAAGAGTATACCCGCCCAGCCCGGTATGTAGAAAACGGTACGCTGGTGGTCAGGGAGCCGTTGACCGATTGTGAATATGTTGATTTCGAAGGAGTCGGTACCCTAGAAGCCTTCAATTCTGACGGCCTGCGCTCGCTTATTATTACCATGCCTCATATTCAGAACATGAAGGAGAAAACCCTCCGTTATCCGGGGCATGTAGAGTATATCAAAGTACTAAAAGAAAGTGGTTTCTTTGGACAGAAAACCCTCAAAGTAAAGGGCGTGGAAATTCGCCCGTTGGATGTTACCTCTAAGATCCTGTTCGATTCCTGGAAACTGGGAGACACAGAAGAGGAGATTACGGTGATGAGGATACACCTAAAGGGTGTAGATACCAAGGGTAAAAGAAAGAACATCGTTTACCACCTGCACGACAGCTATTGCAAGGAAAGCCATACCTCTTCCATGGCAAGAACCACTGGCTATACCGCTACAGCGGTTGCCAACCTATTTCTGGAAGGTTTATTTACTGGCCAAGGCGTATTTCCTCCAGAACTAGTCGGTAAACAGGTGGGTTGCTTTGACTACGTACTCAATTACCTAAGAGAACGGAATATTATCTATAGGAAAGAGGTGTTTTAATTCCTGCTGTAAACTGCTGATCACTACTTGTAGATGTCCAGCTTTTGATGCTGTTCCTGGATGGCTGTTATAAATGCAGTTTTGAGTTCTTTTACCAGGGTTTGTACCGGCAGGGTTTGGTGGATGGATGTCACTCCTTGTCCAGCAGACCAGATGGTACTCCAGGCCTTGGCTTCCTCATTCGCCACCGTCATTTCCTTGCCGAAATCAACCTTTCCTTTTTGGCTCCACAAGTCTTCAGTGATACCCATTTTTTCAAGGCTGGGCCTTAAAAAATTGGCAGGCACCCCTGAAACCGCCGCCGTATACACAATATCACTGGCACTACTGTCTATAATCATCTTTTGATACGCTTCCGGTGCCCTGCTTTCGTCAGTATTTATAAACCGTGTACCCATATAGGCAAGGTCAGCCCCCATTTGCAAGGCAGTAGCGATGTCTCTTCCAGTACTGATACAGCCCGACAGGAGCAAGGTTTTATCAAAAAAACGACGAACCTCCGCAACCAAGGGCATCGGGTGCAGGGTGCCGGCGTGACCTCCTGCGCCAGCGGCTACCAAGATCAGTCCGTCCACTCCGGCAGCAGCGGCTTTTTCCGCATGGCGTTTTTTTATAATATCATGGAAGACCAGCCCGCCGTAGCTATGTACAGCGTTGACCAATTCCGAAACAGCCCCCAAGGAGGTAATGATCAAAGGTACTTTGTGTTTGACACAAACAGCCAGGTCTGCTTCTAGCCTTGGATTGGTCTTATGCACAATCAGGTTGACACCAAAAGGAGCGGCTTTTTTACCAGTGCTTTGCTCAAAATCCGACAAGGCTGTTTTGATCTCTACCAGCCATGCTTCGAATCCTTCAGTCGTTCGCTGATTCAACGCCGGAAAAGTGCCGACAATTCCATTTTTACAACAAGCGATGACCAGCTGAGGGCCAGAAATCAAAAACATAGGGGCAGCAACCGCCGGGATTGATAGTTCATTTATAAAAGTGGGAGGAGTGCTCATCATAATTTTTATAAGCCTTAATTTTAGGGGTATATTCGTTTCCAAAAAGCGGCTTACAATCCATCCTAAATATACATAAAATTTGTATGAAGAATATTTTTAATATCTTTAAAGCATTTAAAGTTAAATATTAACAAGATTCAACACTTATGAAATCAACCAACCATTACTATGGAATCGTTCTGTTTTGCGTATTGTTTTGCATGTCGTTTTCCCTACATGCACAAACAATGATAAGCGGAACAGTAACTGACCAAACTTCTGGCGAACCAATCGCTGGAGCAAACGTTCTCATCAAAGGGACGAATTCAGGGACAAGCACGGACTTTGACGGTACGTTTGAGTTGTCTACCAATACTGAAAGACCTTTTTCTTTAGAGATAAGTTTTACCGGGTATCAGTCTGAAGCAGTCTCCGTGAGTAGTTCCAACGCAACGGTAAACGTTTCGTTAAAGGCAGGCACCTCTCTTGATGAAGTTGTTATCTCTGCTTCTAGAAGGCCTGAGAAAGTGCAAAATGCACCTGCCTCTGTGAGTATTCTTACTGCTAAAAATATTGAAAATTCTGCGGTTGCTATAGACCCTATACGACATTTGGTGAATGTACCTGGTGTACATGTACAGCAGCAATCTGCCAATACCCTCAACATAGAAATGAGGGCAGGCTCAGGGGTTTTTGGAACGTCTACTTTCCCAATCCTGGATTATCGTTACATGGTAACTCCTTCCGCAGGTGTTTTCTTGAGTCACCAGACAGGTATGTCTAATATTGACATCGATAAAATCGAAGTGGTACGTGGTGCTGCTTCTGCGCTGTATGGACCAGGGGTAACGTCCGGAGTGGTTCATTTTATGTCAAAAAGCCCCATCGATCATCCGGGAACAACCGTTGAGATTTTGGGAGGAACCATGAATACCTTTGGTAGAACGATCCGTCACGCATCGGTAAGCAAGGATAAAAAAATTGGATTTAAGGTAAACGCCCGTTGGGTACAGGGAGATGATTTTGAACTGGACGCCGAGGAAGATGCCGATTTTATTGCTGCTCAATATACCAGTATTGCCCAACCGGCTATCAGCGGTGGCAGGGTAAATCCTGCGCTGGCAGGAACAACCCTTCTGACCCTGACTGACCTAGATGACAACGGAGATGGAAATCCGCTGGCTACCAAATACAAAAATTATTCCGCCAATATGCACCTAGAGTTCCGTCCCGAAGCAGGTACACGGGCCTTTTTATCTGGTGGATTTGCTGATGGTGGTGGCTTGTTCTTTAATTCACAGGGAGCTGGATATACACAAGGAAAAGACTACTGGACCCAGGCGAGGATACAGACCGGTGGTTTATTTGCCCAGGTTTTCTATAACTACAACGATGGAGGTAGTGCTGATAACCCTACCTTCCTATACGCTTCCGGATTCAGACAAATTGCCAAGCGCGCCTCTTTGGAAGCCCAGTTGCAATACAACTTTGAAACCCCTGATTTCCTCGATTCCCGTTTTACTGTGGGAACCGATTACAGAAATACCAAGTCCGATTCAGAAAACACCCTTTTTGGGGTGAATGATGACGATGATGACTATATCATTACGGGTGCTTATCTGCAAGGTACTTCAAAGCTCAGTGACCAGCTTGAGCTTACCTATGCTGGAAGGTATGATAAATTCAACTTTATTGATGAAGGTGCTTTTGCTCCCAGGATTGCATTGGTTTACAAAGCGAGTCAAAAAAGTTCCTTTAGGGTTTCCTACAACGTAGCAACCTTCGGACCTACAGCCCTAGAACAAAACATCGATTTTCCTGTTTCTGTTTTATCTCCGGGAATCTTGGATGTATGGTTGTCTGGACAAACCAATCCGCAAAATTTCTCCAGCAATCCAACCATAGACCTATCCATTCCCGGACTGCCAGACCTCCCTTATGGAACACAGCAATTCCCTTTGGCCTACGCTTATGGTGCGGTGGCTGGTCCCACCCTTCAAGGCTTGTATGCAGGCCTAGCAGCCGACCCAAGTTATGCCCCTCTACTACCTGTTGTTCAAGGCTTCTTTAACAGTTATGTCCCCAGTGGTGGTAGTGGCCAGTTAATAGGGTATAACCTTTTTAACAACGAACCTATGAATGATCTGGTAGGTACTGGTAGTTCTGAAATTGGCACCCTTAACTCTTTTGAGGTAGGGTACAAAGGTACGATCGGTGACAAATTTTCTGTAGGACTGGATTTTTACACCTACGAAAGAAAAGGCTTTACCCAGTTTACAGCCATTGGTCCTACCTATATGTTGGCAGGTTCTGATTTCTCTGGAGACCTTGGCGCTACTGTCGGTGCTGATTTTGCCGCTGATCCTACAGTCGTAGGAGCCATTACGGCTGGTGTACTGGCGCAAACCCAAGCTTATTATACTGCCAATGGATATCCCTTAACTGGTATTCCAGGTGTATTGCCCTCAGCAGCAGATGCGGCGGCGGCGGCTACCCCAGGAGCAATCGCTGGTGCGGCGGCGGCTGTTGGTGGTGCCTTTATGGCTGGAGGCGCTGGTTTTGACAGTGGGATTGCACCACTGATCAACGTAATTGGTACCGTAGAAACGGATCGGGTTCCCCAAGGAGATGGCATTGCCCATATTCCTGCAGGATACCGTCGTTTCGGAGATGCTACCAGAAGTCATTACGGTGCAGACCTGTCGGTTGAATACTTTGCCGATGACGCTTGGACTCTTTGGGGGAATGCTTCTTGGTTGAGCCAAAATGAGTGGATTCCAGGAGAAGACGATGATGATGACCTGCCGTTCTCTTCTTATTTGAATGCTCCTAAATTCAAATACCGACTAGGAGCCAATTACAGTAGGGATAAATTCCGTGGTGGGCTCTCCTTCCAACACGATGGGGAATTTATGTCAAATCAGGGCGCGTTCTCTGGTTTTGTGAAGGCGAAAAACCTATTTGATGCCAACTTCGGTTATATTATCAATGAAGGGGTTTCTGTTGACATCTCTGCTTCAAACCTATTCGATCACAAATACCGCGCATACCCAAGTATGCCGATTATTGGTCGTAGGGTGATCTTAAAAGCCACCTTTAACCTGTAATCCTCATTGGATTGGTAAAAGGCAATACATTGTTTTAAAAAAAAAGGCCCGCAGATTTGCGGGCCTTTTTGAATTCTGTATACGTATTTTCTATACCACTCCCTGCGCCAACATGGCGTCAGCCACCTTGACAAAACCGGAAATATTGGCCCCTTGAACATAGTCAATATAACCATCTTCGTGTTGGCCGTATTTGATACAGGAATCGTGTATGTCTGCCATGATCTTCTGCAGGCGTTCGTCAACCTCTTCACGGGTCCAACTGATACGCAGTGAGTTTTGAGACATTTCCAATCCGGAAGTGGCTACCCCACCGGCATTGGAGGCTTTTCCTGGCGCGTATAAAATCTTGGCTTCCTGAAAGGCTTCAACGGCTTCTGGTGTGGAAGGCATATTGGCGCCTTCACTGATAACATAGCAACCATTCTTTAGCAGCATCTTGGCGTCTTCCCCGTTCAATTCGTTCTGGGTAGCACAAGGCATGGCCACTTCACAGGCAATGCTCCAGGGAGTTTCTCCTGCGACAAAGGTTGCTTCCGGATATTTTTCTATATAAGCACTGATTCTTTCGCGTCGTTCATTTTTGAGCTCCATAACAAAGGTTAGTTTCTCCGCATCAATGCCTTCCTTGTCGTAAATATAACCTGATGAATCTGACAGGGTAACCACCTTGGCGCCCAATTGTGTGGCTTTTTCACAAGCGTACTGAGCTACATTTCCGGAGCCGGAAATAGTAACTGTTTTTCCTTTGAGTTGCTCTCCTTTGGTTCTGAGCATATTCTGAGCAAAATACACCGTTCCGTAACCCGTTGCTTCCGGACGGATTAGGGAACCTCCCCAAGAAACACCCTTACCTGTTAAGACACCGGTAAATTCATTTTTGAGTTTTTTATACATACCGAACAAATAGCCGATTTCTCTTCCTCCTACGCCAATATCCCCTGCTGGAATGTCAGTGTTGGGGCCAATATGACGGAAGAGCTCTGCCATAAAGCTTTGGCAAAAACGCATGATTTCACCATCTGATTTCCCCTTAGGATCAAAGTCAGAACCGCCTTTTCCACCACCCATTGGTAGACCTGTTAAACTATTTTTGAAAATTTGTTCGAAAGCCAAGAATTTGAGAATAGATAGATTCACACTAGGATGAAATCTCAATCCACCCTTGTAAGG
>JASMME010000045.1 GCA_030748365.1 Lutibacter sp. | reverse complement strand
TGAGTAAAATATTGTTGATAGACCCTTTTTTAGGCCATATCTTATAGGTATAACCTGCTGACAACTTGAACAGGTCTGTTCTCTTTAGGTAACCCAGGTCTGCCTGGTAGTCTTCACCGATATATACCGAACCTAAATGATAGCTGTGCTTTCTTGTATTGTGCCGAATGGATGCACCAGCAGCCGCATTGTCACGACCACCCTGTGGGCTGAAGGTCTGATAACCAAAGAACCTACCCGTCCAGCGATTGTCTTTGGAGGCCAGGTTGTAATCGGCCCCCAACAAACGGTTATAGCGGTCCTCAGCGGCTAAAAAATCATAGGATCCGGTGGCCTGTCGATTGATAAAAAGCAATTTTACATTGGAACGGCTGAAGAGTTGCTGCTGGAGGGTAAACACCGTGTTGTTGTTGGCGGCAATCTCCTGGTCAACATCCGATTCGGTCTGCATGTTCAGCAATCCTACGCGCAAGCGTTCATTGATTTTTCCGCTGAGTCTCATCCCAGCAAGTATCTTGTTTTGAATGGTTTCTCCATCAGCATCCTTGGCCACGCCAATTCTTCTAGAGAAAAAGGGACGGATGTCATAGCCCGTACCAAAATTGGAGAACAGGTCGCTGTTTTCAATAAAAAATTGTCTTTTTTCCGGAAGTGTTACCTCAAAACGGGTCAGGTTGATGACCTGGTCATCCACTTCCACTTGGGAAAAATCAGGATTGAAGGTTAGGTCGAGCTGCAAACCGTTGGTAAGGGCGATCTTGGCATCTCCTCCAACACTAAGACTTCTGATCTCAGTATCATTCTCATAATCGTTGGCAGCCAAGGCATTGGTGTAGGGAATCAGAGAAAGGGGGGTTTTAGATTGCCCAAGTGGCCTTTCAAAATCAAGGAAGCCTGTAAAGGCCAGCCCTATCAGTTTTTGGTGCTGGGGAATCCGGGACCATACCGTGTATTCCCCTGTATGGGAGTTGTAACGGAACATATTGAACCGCCACTGGTTAGTGCCTTCCAAAAAACGAATCGAATGGAAAGGAATTCGGATCTCAGACAGGTAATACCCTAGGTATTGACGGGTCTTGACCTCCCATTTTGCATCCCAGCTACTGTCCATGTTTCTATAATCATTGCCCCCATTGGAGATTAGGGACTCTCGCTGAACGCCATAGGGATTGACCCCAAACATAAACGCGTTGGTTTGATCGTTATAGGTATCGAACAAAAAGGTGACGTTGTCATTTACATAGCCGTCATAATCCCTTCTCAGGGAAGGAACGATATAGTCTTCAGAGACGGAATAGGCCTTGACCAGCAAGTATAGGTTTGCATCATCGACCAGGATCTTAAAGGAGGTCTGTTCCTTGGCTGGTAAGCTGTCGGTAGGGAAGGATTGCCAAAATCCCGTACTTTCGGTTACATTTCCCCAGGCAGCCTCATCTTCCACGCCATCGATACTTATCTGCTGATCTGTATAGGGGACCATTGCTGAGGGAAACGCCTCTTGGGCATGTACCTGATTACACAAAAAGTAGACTACTGTAGCACATACCGCGCTGTAAAATCTCGTCCTTATTTTCATCTATATATCCTTAAATTATATGAGTCGTCGGGCATTCAACTACCCTCCTTATTACTAATACAGCCCAGATTTCAGCACTGTGAAAAACCACTATAAAAACAGGTTTTCTTTGCCAAAAGTACAAAAACCCTTTGTCAACACTGCTGGTATTTTCAAGGGTGATTATACTTAGGCGGCAACAAATACCATCAGGTCGTGAATCTCAACGTTTCACAACCTGATATTTCTGTGGCGGAAATACCCTACATCAATGAATGATTATAGGGGCTCCGGCCTCCCTGAGCTGCCTTTCTACTTCAGGTACTGATTCCTCCGCAAAAACCCGAATCTGTTCGTCCAAACGGTCAAAAAGTTGTTTGGCCAGCTCCAAGCTTTCCATCTGGGTCTTGGTAGGCCCATAGGTGTTTCCGTAAAAGCCTCGCTGGGCTACCTGCATACGTGTTGACAAACTGGGAGTTTCTTTTTCTCCCACAGCCTTTTTAGCATCACTGCCTTCCAACTGCTGCTCAATCGCGAACTGGGTCTTTTTCAAGGCTGCAATGGCAGCGTCAAGATCGCCTGGCATTTCCCCAACATAGGCAAGTGCCTTGCCAAAGGCAGTTAGCTTCTCTGTAGCCGCTTCAAAGGAATGACGGGCCAAGGCCACCTCCTGGCTGAATTGTTGTAAGGCAGTTACAAAATCTTCACTTTTTTCTTTCATCGGATTGGTCAATACATTCTCACGTATCCGAACAACCTCGAATGTCTGTGGATTGGCCAAGGGGGTCACACGTCCTTGTACTTCCTTGTACAGGCTTACTGAATACTGACCCGGCGCAGCGAAAATGGCAGGTTGATAATGGCCGTGTCCTGCACTTTTTCGGGCATTGATAACCGTTGAAACAGGCTGTTTCAGGTTCCAAGACAGCCGGTGAAATCCCTTAGAAAGGGGGCCCTTCAAACGGGCGATGACCGCTCCTTCCTGATTGCGGACCACCAAAATGGCCTTCGGTTTGCTTTCCTGTGCTTCTTTGTCCAAGGCCTCCCAACCAGGAAAAGGCAGGTCTTTCTGCTCTTTTTTTAAGGCTTTTTCCCGTTGGATACGATCTGTTGCAGCCGTAGTGGTTTCCTTGCCAATATAATAGGTGAAAACAGCGCCATAAGGTGGGTTTTTCGATTTAAAATGGGCGGCTCCCTGGCTGGAGGTCCCCCCTGTGACCTGCTGGTACTGGGCGGCTTTTCTAGGTTTAAACAATAAGGCCTCCTGTTGGAGGGATGACTCATCAAAACTACGCAATGGGCTGTAATCATCCAGCACGTAGAACCCCCTTCCAAACGAGGCTCCAATAAGGTCGTTCTCTCTCTTTTGTATGGCGAGGTCTCTGAATGAAATAGTGGGAAGCCCACTAGAGAACTTGGTCCATGCAGCTCCCTGGTCAAACGATACATAGATCCCGTATTCGGTGGCCAGGAATAAAAGACGGGGATTTATATGGTCCTGTACCAAGCGCCAAACCATCGTATTTTTAGGAATGCCTTTGCTAATAGACTTCCACGATTTTCCACCGTTGGTACTTTTATAAAGATAGGGTGCATAATCACCAAACTTATGGTTATCAAGGGCTGCATAAACCGTATTGATATCGTGTAGATCAGCCTTGATATCATTGACAAAAGCCGTCTTGGGTACACCCGGCAGTTTATGTACCGGTAATCGGTGCCAAGTTTGACCACCATCCTTGGTATATTGGATGAGTCCGTCATCGGTGCCTGCATAGAGGACCTTTTCATTCAGGGGTGATTCAGACAAGGAGGTAAGGGTATTGTAGGTAGACATGGCATAGACATCCCAAGCAGCATCCCAACTTTGTTTTTTACCCATAATCGGAAGATCAAAACGCTCCTGATCAAGGGTCAGGTCTTTGGAAACAGGGGTCCAGCTGTCTCCCCGGTCATCAGATCTCCATACGCGCTGCGATCCAAAATACAGCCGTTTGGGATCGTGGTTACTAACCAGTACCGGGGCATCCCAGTTAAAACGTTCATAGGGCTCATCGATGCCTGAGTGCGGACGGATATACACCGCTTCTCCGGTGGTACGGTCAACCCGGTGTAGGTAGCCCTGTTGGGATTGTGCGTATACAATATTGGGGTTTCCGGGCTCGGTGGCGGGTTGGTGGCCATCTCCGCCCAACAACACGAACCAATCGGCATTGACAATGCCATTATTCCTAATAGTCCGCGAGGGGCCTCCCTGGGTATTGTTGTCCTGGGTACCTCCATAGATATTGTAAAAAGGCGTGGCATCATCTACCGCCACTTTGTAGAACTGGGTAAGGGGCAGGTTATTGACAAATTTCCAGGTCTGGGTATCATCAAAAGATTCGTAAAGCCCGCCGTCAGTACCGACCAACAAGTAATTGGGGTCGTCTTTTTTAAAGACCATGGCGTGGTTGTCTGAATGCTTGTCTGTCTCTTTCATTGTATGGAAGTGCTTCCCACCGTCTTCGGAAACGAGTACCCGTACATTCATCAGGTAAATCTTGTCAAAGACATGTGGAGAAGCTACCAATTCCTGGTAGTAATGTGGGCCAGTTCCTCCAGACACAGTTGAAGACATTTTCTGCCAGCTTTCTCCACGGTCAGCTGATCTGTAGACGGCGCCTTCGCGCCTGTTGAGTTCAATGGCTGCGTACAGTACATCGGGTTGCATCGGTGAGATAGCCAAACCAATCTTACCCATGTCTGATTGGGGAAGTCCGGTACGCAAAGGTTCCCAATGGTCGCCGCCATCGGTACTTTTATACAAACCGGTTCCAGGACCGCCTCCCATATAGGAGGCCACATTGCGGTGACGCTGCCAGGTAGCGGCATAGAGCACCTGTTCGTTTCGCGGATCGACCACCAGATCGGTAACCCCTGTCCATTCGTTGACATACAATACGCGCTTCCAGGTTTTTCCGGCATCCGTTGTTTTATAAAGACCCCGTTCTCCCCCTGCGCTCCACAAGGGGCCTTGCACCGCTACCAGCACTTCCTGTGGGTTGCTCGGGTGAACGTGTATCTTGGCAATGTGCTCGGATTTTGTAAGGCCTCTTTGCTCCCAGGTTTGGCCGCTGTCGTCACTGACAAATACCCCGTGGCCGATGCCCACATGCCGCCCACCGACATTTTCACCGGTTCCCAGCCAGATAGTAGCGGGGTTTTGAGGATCCAGTGTCAAACAACCGGTAGAGAAAAAGGGCTGGTCATCGGTGACTGGCTTCCAGGTAGTTCCTGCATTGTCTGTTTTCCAGACCCCTCCGGAGCCTACGGCCACATACCACCTGTGCTCGTTTTGTGGATCGATGGCCATGTCAGCGATACGACCCGACATAAAGGCGGGTCCGACCGATCTGAACGATAGTCCTTTAAAAGTTGCTGCGGATAATTGTTGGTCTTCCTTTTTTTCCTGGGCTGTCATTGTCAACGTAAGGACAAAAAGCAGCAAACAGGTCTTTCGTATCTTGTTCATGGGAATTGGTTTGGTTTGTTTGGGCGAATAAAGGTATAAAAAAAGTGTTTGTTTCACTTCCCGAACCAATCGATGATTATTTAAAGAAGCGGGCACTTAGCGTATATATTTGTTAAAATTTGTTTATTTATCTCTTTATCAGCTATTTACTGTATTTAAACTTAGCTATTACATCCTGTTTTTAACATATTTTTAACTTTATATTGGAATTTCTATAAGGGTTTATGTTAATTTAATATTCTTTTTCAGCTGACAAAATAGCCCAATATATAGGGAGAATAAGGGATCTTAGCAGTTGGATTCGGGGATGTACATCCACAAAAAATAACCTATATTTGGTGATCTTTTCCACCAGGGAAAAGCTTGACAATTCTTCTATTTTAAAGACCGATGGAACATTTATCTAAACGAGGTCAACTACTGGCTAAAAATCCGTCAAGGGTAGACCTGGCAATGTTTGCAAAAGCCAACGAAAACCTGTTTGACCCAAGTAAAAATCCTGCTGGCGCGTTTCCTTTGAACGTGGCGGAGAATGTCATCATGGGCGGACGGATTAGGGAACAGTTTCAACAGTACATGGCCAATAATACCCTCCCAGACTGGATCTCACAGTACACCGGTCATTTGGGACATCCGGAAGTACGGGCCTGTTTGGCTGGTTTTATGCGCCAGTATTTTGACAGTCCGACCATCCAGGCTGACAACATCGCCTTTTCTGCAGGGACTTCGGCTTCCCTGGAGGCCTGCTCTTTTGTATTGGCAAACCCGGGAGATGTGGTGGTCATCCCCGCCCCTGCTTATCCCATGTATACCCATGACCTGGGTATCAAAAGCGGGATGGAGCGCTACGACCTGCAAACCCATCATAAAATCAAAGGACAGTCTTCCCTGGCCCTGGTAAACACCGCACTGCTGGAAGAAACCCTGGCAAAGCTTCAAGAGGCAAACAAAACCTTTAGAATGTTACTGATTACCTCGCCGGACAATCCTTCTGGCAGCGTCTACAGCCAGGAACAATTGACGGAACTGGCAGTATGGTGCCTGTCGAAGAAGATCCACCTCGTCGTAAACGAAATCTATGCCCTTTCACGAATCATTCCAGAGGAAACCGGAAGAAAAAAACAGACAGATGCTTGCAATCAGCACCATTCCTTTGCCGGCATCATGGAAAGGCTCAACAGCGATTACCTACACCTGGTATACGGCCTTTCAAAAGATTTTGCCATTTCTGGCCTGCGTTTTGGCATACTTCATTCCCTGAACAGCGCTTTTATACAAGCGATAGATGGGGTGAATATTCCACATATGGTTTCGAACCTCACCCAATGGCTGGTAGGAAAATTATTTGAAGACAGTGCTTTTATCAAGGCCTATATCGAGGAGAACCAACAGCAGATCAGTCGGAGCTACGGAGTGGTTATAAAAGGATTGGAGCAGGTAGGAATTCCTTATATACCTAGTAAAGGGAGCTTATTTGTATGGGCGGACTTTTCCCAATTTTTGTCTAAAACCAGCCAGCAGGGAGAAGAAGATCTGTGGATTCGAATCTTTGAACAGACCGGTGTACTGCTAACGCCCGGATCGGGCTTTGGACACCGGAAAAAAGGCCTTTTTAGGTTGGTACACACCGCTGTTCCCATCAGCCACTTGGAGACCGCCATGGAAAGATTGCTCGCTTTTTTAGGGTCCTTGGCTGTAAAATAAGCTATTGACTATTCATATATTTACCGGAAAATTTATTGATGAAACAAACGATTAAGAGCAGCAAAGTATTGTTATTCCTTGTCTTGTCCATTACAAGCCTCCAAGCCCAGGTGATGGTCATCGGACACCGGGGCGCCAAAGGACACCTGCCAGAAAACACCCTTCCTTCTATCCAAAAGGCCATAGAACTGGGGGTAGATGCCGTGGAAATAGACGTATTTCGGTGTAAGACCGGAGAGATTGTGGTCTTTCACGATGACACTGTGGACAAACTAACCGATGGTAACGGAGCCATCGAAAACATGACCCTTACAGAAATTCAAGCATTAAAGGTATTGGAAAAGGGACGGATACCCACGCTGGAAGCCGTCATGCGATTGATCAAGGGACGAGTGCTCTTAAATATTGAATTAAAGGGAAGGCAAACTGCTGAAGGAACCCATGCGCTGATTGAAAAGATGCTTACATCACACTTGTGGACCGCCGATCGGTTTATCATTTCCAGTTTTGACTGGGAAGAACTGAGCATTTTTCGAAAAATTTCGCCAGATATGGCCCTGGCGGTCCTGACGGATAAAGACCCCCTCCAGGCCCTGGATTTTGCCTGGGCCGTACAGGCAATAGCCATCAATCCGAATTATACGGATTTGAACGAGGAAAAGGTCCGCAAAATTCACAAAGCAGGCTTTAAGGTCTATCCCTGGACCGTAAACCAACCAGCAGCTATTAAAAGAATGATTGAACTGGGGGTAGATGGTATCTTTAGCGATTTTCCCGAACGTATCCTTCAAAAAACCCCTTGACAAAGCAAGGGGTATTGGCATACTTCAATAAGTAAACAGGTATTTCTAAGCAAGTATCCCGGTCTGCTTACTTGCTCAATACAAAGCGGTCACTGTTCCAATTGGTTCCTACAAGACTCAAAATCTCGTCGGAATGGCTTCCGCCTAGGTCCCACATTCTTTTTAAGTCATCACTCATTGGCTGCGTACGATTGGCATCCAGGGCCTTTTCTTCAGCCACAAAGGCATCCCAGGAGGGATACCAGGTATTGATATGTACGGTGGCGGAAGTACCGCTGTAATGACCTGTCGTAAAAACAGCTACGGCATGGCCACGGGCCACCTCAGCATCCATATTTTCCTGTTTCCAAAGCGCTAAGAACTCCTTGCGGTCAGACCATTTGGGATTGAACCGATTGATGACCAATAACTGACGACTGGTAGCATCGAAGTCTTCCGACAAATAGAACATGTCTTCAGGATCGATTACCTGCCGGACCTCATCCGAATGACCTTCGAGGTACAGGTTAAAATACCTGGAAAATTCTTCGTTTAGCGTGGCCCTTTCTGCTTCTGAAAGATCCATTATTTCGATATTTTCAGAAAGGGTTTTCAAAGGCTTATCTGCTACCTGATCTTCAATGCTTTCATATACGTCCACAATGACAAAGCTATAGTTGCCACCAAAAGTATGTGCCATCAGCCATTCTGACTGCACCGTTCTATCCGCTCCCTGAGAGTGGTTTACAAATTGTTGGTGAAGTCTTACAAATTCAGCTGCCTGCGACCTGGGAACATCCAGGTAGGTAATGGCGTGTACGTCCTGTGCCAGCGAAGTAGACACTAGTGAAACTAGGGCTAAAAAGAATAAGAATTTTTTCATAATAGTTTGTTTTTAAGGTTCTCTGTACTTAAATATAGTCAATCTAGGACTCGTTGGCAAGGGGGCAAAATGCGAGAAAATTGAGTTTTGCCATTCTTTTTCGAGGTAAAAATCCGTCCAAGTTATAATGGATTCTATTTAAAAATAAAACTGGTGGTATAATAAGGAGGCTACATTATTCCTTTTTATAATAATTTCGGAAGTTTATTTCAGCGTACAATAAAAATGACGAG
>JASMME010000044.1 GCA_030748365.1 Lutibacter sp. | reverse complement strand
GACCTGGCCAATGGCTGTGACCTCCAATACAAAAGCAGTAAAAACCAACGACTGTTGGTTGAACTCTGCCTGATGCAACTGGCCTCCATCACGTTTGATGGAGAAAAAAAAAATGACCAACCCTTCATAATCCCTGCCAAGCATTACAAGTCTGCTAGCCCAACGGCCAAACAGGTGATAGCCAAGGAAAAAACACCTGTAATCACCGAAGCGCCTGTACAACAAAAACCTGTGCAACCTGCTGCTCCGAAAGCTCCTGTGAAACCAGTTATGCGTAAAGGTGTAGACACCGCCAACAGGCGTTCCTCTGCACTGACACTCTCAAGTGCGGAAAGAAAAAAGAAGATCGAAACCATTGAGGTGGCCTTTGACGAAATTGAGCATAAGCCTGCAGATACCTTTAGCCAGGAGCAGTTAACGGCTTGCTGGGACGGATTTGTAACACAATTACAAAAAAAAGGCAAAAAAAGTGTCGCGTCCGTCATGATGGCCAACCAGCCGGAAATACAGGAACAAAACATTCATTTTGAGGTAGCCAATACCCTGATGAAAAAACAATTGGAGCAGATCAAAAACCACCTGCTTAAACATATCAGGGAATCCCTGAACAACTTCAAAACCGACCTGGTCATACAGGTCAATGAGGCAGCTACAGTAAAATACGCCTATACCCCCCAGGAGAAGTATCAAAAACTAAGGGAAAAAAACCCGCATTTGGACTTGCTAAAAAAGACCTTCGACCTAGACCTGTAGCCTCCGTAAATACTGGGTATTTATCAAAAAATATCTCACAAAAGCTGGCAATGTCCAGCTTCTTTTTAATCCGTGTACATCAGAGCGGTTTAGGAAGGGCTGGCAACACTCAGGATATTGAGAAAACCGCTAATATGACTGTCTATATAGGCCTGGGGGGTCCAGACCCTGATAAAAATAATACCAAATCATAAAACAGCTAAAATAGGTGCTATTAATTTTAAAATAGTAACAATTATTCTAAAATTAAGTACCTACATTTGAAGCAATAAAACAGTCAACCTATGAAACAAGCCCTAATTGAATGCGTACCCAATATCAGTGAAGGACGCGACCAGTCAAAAATCGAAGCCATTGCCAATGAAGTAACAAGCGTTGAAGGCGTCAAATTACTGGATATCGACCCCGGAAAGGCCACCAACAGGACGGTTATTACCTTTGTAGGGGCACCGGAACAGGTGGTAGAGGCCGCCTTTCGACTGATACGCAAAGCTGCGGAGTTGATTGATATGCGCGGACACAGCGGGGAACACCCGAGATTCGGGGCAACAGATGTCTGCCCTCTGGTACCCATTTCGGGCATCAGCTTGGAAGAAACCGCAGTCTATGCCCGCCAATTGGGCGCCCGTATCGGAGAAGAATTGGGCATCCCTGGCTATTTGTATGAAAAAGCGGCCCTTAAAGCCGACAGGAGCAACCTGGCCAACTGCCGGGCGGGGGAATATGAAGGTTTGAAGGAAAAACTGGTTCACCCAGACTGGACACCGGATTTTGGCCCAGCGGAATTTAATGAACGGGTTGCGCAAACAGGGGCGGTGGCTGTATCAGCCCGTGATTTTTTAATTGCCTATAACATCAATCTAAACACCACTTCTACCCGACGTGCCAATGCGGTGGCTTTTGACATTCGCGAAGCCGGCAGAATCAAACGAGAAGGCAATCCCATTACCGGTAAAAAAATACTAGACGACCAAGGGGAACCGATACGTATTCCCGGAAAGCTGAAAGCGGTCAAAGGCATTGGTTGGTATATAGAAGAGTACGGCATTGCACAGATCTCCTATAACCTGACCAATATCCGGATTACTTCTGTACATATAGCCTTTGACGAAACGGTCAAAGCGGCCACCGAAAGAGGTCTCCGGGTAACCGGCTCGGAACTGATTGGTCTTATTCCATTACAAGCCCTCCTCGATGCCGCTGATTATTTTCTGGAAAAACAGCAACGCTCCAAAGGCATTTCGGAAGCTGCAAAAATTAATATCGCTGTCAAATCGTTGGGACTGGATGACCTAAAGCCCTTCGATCCAAAGGAAAAGATCATTGAATACTTACTAAAAGAGGATACGCCTAAACTCGTTGACCTGAGTGTACAAGACTTTGCGGAAGAAACTGCCGGGGAGTCCATGGCACCGGGGGGTGGTTCTATTGCAGCCTATGTAGGAAGCCTGGGCGTGTCTTTGGGAAGCATGGTGGCCAACCTTTCGGCCCACAAAGCCGGCTGGGACGATCGCTGGGAATACTTCAGTGACTGGGCGGTCAAAGGACAGGCCTACAAAGACAAACTACTCTACCTGGTTGATGAGGATACCCGGGCTTTTAACAAGATCATTGATGGCTTTCGTATGCCCAAAGGCAATGAGGCAGAAAAAGCCCTTAGAAAACAAGCCATTGAAGCGGCCACCCGCTATGCGACTGAAATCCCACTGGAGGTGATGAAAACCGCCTGTGCCTCTATGGAGGTGATGCAGGCAATGATACAGGAAGGCCTGCCAAACTCGCTCTCCGACGCCGGTGTGGGGATACTCTGTGCCAAAACGGCTGTCATGGGGGCCTATTTTAACGTACGTATCAATGCAAAGGACCTAAGTGACCGAAAACTGGCCAAAGAAATCCTGGACAAGGCTGCTCGTATTTGCCAAGAGGCCACCGCCATTGAAAAAGCGGTGATGGCTATTATGGATGATAAGCTATAGGGGGCATCTTTTTTTCCTTGTATAACAAAAAAAGGTCTGAAAAATATCAGACCTTTTTACTGGGTGAAAGACCGGGTTCGAACCGGCGACCTCCGGAACCACAATCCGGCGCTCTAACCAACTGAGCTACAATCACCATTTATAGAGGGGGCAAATGTAAGGCAATTCTGTTTTTTTAGCAACATTTTTCTATAATAATTTATCCAGAGAAGACACCGCTATATAAGACCCTGAGACAAAACCTTCAGCGGCCTCCGTACCGATCAACCTACCCAAATCCTGGGCCCTGTAAGTTACACTGTCCAGGAAGTTCTTGGTAGAAATCGGAGAAACGGGCTCTTTACTGTCAGGATCATAAAACTGGGATTTGTAGGCCTTGACAGCGGCGAGTTTCGTATCCATAAAACCGCTGACATCCAGGGCAAAATCGGGGGACAACGGTTGCCATTGTATATAGTGGTAGACCCGCTTGGGTCGCCAGGCAGCTTGGGGTTTGCCATCCAGTGTTGTCTGTATCTTATGTAACCCGGACAGGAAACAAGCTTCGGTAACCAGGGCAGCAGCCTTCGAATGATCTGGATGCCGGTCTTCGGGAGCATTGCACAATACGATCTCAGGACGACACTCTCTAAGGTGTTTGATCAGGCTGATTTGATGGCTTTTGTCATTGCCAAAAAAGCCATCGGCAAAACCCAGGTTCTCACGAAAGGAGACCCCCAAGATAGCGGCGGCTTCCTCCGCTTCCGCGGCGCGAATAGCCGCCGACCCACGGGTGCCTAATTCTCCGGCAGTCAGATCGAGAATGCCTACTTTTTTACCCAGGGAAATCTCTTTGGCAAGGGTGGCACCACAACCCAGTTCTACATCATCTGGATGGGCCCCTATGGCGAGTATAGCTACTTTCATCTCTGTGTTTCTAAAATTATTCAAGTGGTCTCAGACCTGTCTACCAAGAAATTTATCATCAATCTATAGCGACCTGGAAGGGGCACAAAACAGGTATATAAGACCTGACAAAGATAGTAATTTATAGCGCGTGGCTTATCAAGATAAAAAACGGTGAGTCCATAAGAAAACGCCTCCCCGTTTAATAAGTGTCTCGTTTTTTATAGTCCTTCATTTGCTGGGTGGGGGCAATGATGGAAAAACCCTCCCACAACGTATCGTCAAACTGGTCTACATAGATGACCTCCATCCTTTCTGGCTGTATAAAATCGGCGAATTCCCCAGGAGAAATCGCCTGCCTGTCTAAGACCAATAATTCGAAGGAGGATTCAAAACTCGACCGCATGTCCAAGCGCACTTTTACCTGCTCGATTTTTTTATCGAACAAGGCCCTTTTTCTCTTTTTTATAAGGGAAATATTTCTTTTAACACCAAACTGGCTACCATTTTTTAGGGAAATATAGGTGAGGTGGTAGCGGTCCTGGTAGCGTTCAAAATAGATGGAGACACTAAACAAATATTCGGTATACAGGAAGCCTAACAGTTTGAAATGTTCACCTGTTTTCTCCGGCGCATAGGAGTAATCAACCCTGATCAGGGCATAGCTTTCAGCGGCAATGTACATTCTTCCCTGGAACTTCCCCTTGCCACGGGGGCTAAAATCAATGATATAGACCGCTTCTCCGTTGACAAAGGTACCGCCGGCAAGATTGTAGGTATAGCGCCCCGTCTTATACAAAAATTCCCAGGTTTTTTTATCCTCGAAGGTGGCGTAGGCAATACGACGGCCTATGCCTGCACTAAATTCGGATACTTTCCTGCTGTTTTCAGCAAGTGAATCATTCGCAGCCTTATCTCCTTCGTTTTCCACCGTTACCTTAGTCCCGAATATACCTGTTTTAAATTTCCAGTACGTTTCGGGGTCTTCCTTGTTAAAAATACTGTCAAAGAGGGGTTCCAATTGGGAAAGTTCGGCAACATCTTTTTCTTTTAAAGAGACCGTTTGAATGGGGGCTGTTTTTAGTTTTAGCGTATCGTTCGGATCGGCACTCAGGTAAAGGTCTCCTAAAAAGTCGGTAAAGGAGGTGCTGTGCCTGGGTATTTTTTCCTCAAGCAAGGTAAATAGCCCCCTGTTCAATGAAGCAATGCTGCTTTTCTTATAGTCCAGTTTAAAGCGATCTATGTCAGACAGGTATCTTCTACGGGCAAATACCAAACTCTTTAAGTTGGTCTCCGGATAATTCTGCGCCCTGTTCTTTAGAACGCGCTGAACAATCGTTTCCGGATCAGGAGCTCCCGAAAAAACAAGGGCCTCGGAAAGGGAAACGACCGCCTCCTGTAGGTAGACTTCAGGATGTTCCTGCAAATCTGCTACCGTGTATTTCAATACCTGGTAACCGACGTACTGAAAGGCCAGGGTATCGGTTGGGTAGAGCCCTGTCAGATCAAAAGAAAAATGACCCTGCTCGTTGCTAACGACCCCTTTCTGGTTCCTAAGGGCGTATACGGTGGTATAAGGAAGGGGGCTTTCTCGATCAGTATCATAGACGGCGCCATGCAATTCGGCGCCAGCAACAAAGGCTTTAGAAACACCCGCAACAAGGCTATCCTGGGGTGTTTGGGCACATAAACTTAGTGCGGAAAACAAGAAAAAAGTACCTACATATTTTTGTGCTATTTCTTTCAATTTTTTTTATTCTCAATTTAACTATGAGACGATCAGGACTACTGTTTGTTACAAACTAACAAAAAATTAAGCCAAGATATCCCCTAAAAAACAGGGCCAGTTCCGAAAAAAAGACCCTGATTAAAATGGTTTTTAAGTCCTTTTTATGAGTTCCAAACAACCCCTTTAGCAGCAAACCTTTTGGCAATCAGGTAGAGCATGGTTAGGGCGATAACTGTGTGGAAATACCCGTATTGGGCAGGTACTCCAGTGTCCAGACAAAGGACATAAACGGCGGCCCCCACATTGATTACGAGCAGTGCCATCCCAATTTTGGTAGCCAGGGCCGTAGCAGCTAGATCCGATGGCCCATAACTGTTCTTGTCTGGCCTGGCCAGCAGGAACTGCGCAATAAAAACAACGATCATAACGATGTGTACCGGAGCGGAAGTGGCGTTATAGGCCATAGCCTCTCCGATAATGGGAAGAAAACTGAAATAGCAAATGCCCGACAGGAACCACTTTCTGTTTAGTTTAAAAGCGCCATACACCGTCAAAAGGGTCAGTGCAGCTCCGAGGACTGAAAAAATAATTTCAATGGTTGATTCATTCATAATAGCTTGGTTTTAGTTAATAATAAAAAGACATACCTCAAATATAAGGAATTGATTGTGAACCTTTTGTTAAGACAATCTTAATGATAAATCTCCAACTATCGGCTGGGTTTTAGATTTGTTAGGTTCCTCTTTGATCTCCTAATTTATAAGGATATAAATTACCCTAAATTTATAAATCCTTGGTACAAACTTTTTGACCCACCGCATTTTTAGTATACATTGGCGACATGGAATATGCCTACCTGTTGATCAGCCAAGGCCTTGACCTAGTTAACAAAAAAAATGCTATGAAAACAACCTTCAAAAAGTCTTGTGGTATATACTTATGAAATTACAGAAGAAGATGTGGAATAGCAAGCATATTTACCAACAAAAAAGATTACCGGAAATACCTTGACCATGATTTAATTTCTCAATTTAATACTATGAAAAAAAAATGGACTTATACGCTCCTCTATATGATACTGAGTGTACCCATAAGCTTAATGGCACAACGGGATACACCCACTTTACAAGCCATGGCTGACAAACAGTCGTCCTATATAAGCTTAAATGCCCTGACATTCCTGAACACCTATAACCAGCGGTGGCGGGTCGGCTATATCCAACAACTAAAACCGAGATGGAAAGTCGGACTGGATGTCGGATACGGAAATCGCGCATTGTGCTTTGGTATCTACAAAGACAACGTTGGTAAAGGCTACCAATTGTGGGAAATCAGGCCTGAGCTGTATTATAGCTTAGGCAGCAAAGGCAGGTATGAACAATACCTGTCGTTGGAACTTTTTTATATCCATCACAAAGAACAAATAAGCCTCGAAAGTTACCAGGCAAAAGACGGAACATCCATCCGTTTCGATACGGCCAACTACTTTCGACAAAAGTATGGGTATCACCTAAAATACGGCCTGTTTAGACAATCTAAAAAAAGACTGACCATCAACATGTATACCGGTATAGGGCTCAGGATTAGGAACAACCAATATTCGGAGGTGCTAAACCCACGGGACAACGTGTATGAAGCTACTTGCGGATGGTTATTTACAGAGAACTATAAAAAGGTTGAAGGGTCGGCACTTGGGGTAAATGTTTCACTAGGCCTAAAACTGTGTTATAAACTAAAACAGGGAAAAACAAGGCAGCGTTTTTAAAGGGAGTGGAGCGCACAAAAAAACCCGGACATAGCGCCCGGGTTTATTTAATGTTATCACTGTGTTTGTTTATTCAAAATTCGTATCCAGACGGATATAGTCTAAAAAAGCGCGTTTTGTATCCGGATCCTTAAACTTACCGCCAAATTCAGAAGTAACAGTACTGCTGTCTATATCACGTACTCCCCGCGAGTTGACACAGAGGTGCTTGGCATCGACCACACAGGCGACATCCTCTGTCCCTAAGGCCTCCTGTAAGGCCTGAACTACTTGCATGGTGAGGCGTTCCTGTACCTGAGGACGTTTCGCATAATAATCCACAATCCTGTTCATTTTGGACAGACCAATCACCTTTCCATTGGAAATATAAGCTACATGGGCCCTGCCTACAATGGGTAAGAGATGATGCTCACAGGTAGAGTATACAACGATATTTTTCTCAACGAGCATTTCACCGTATTTATAGGTGTTCTCAAATGTAGACAGCCTGGGTTTGTTGTCAGGGTGCAAACCGGCAAATAATTCGTCGACAAATGCCTTGGCGACCCTTTTGGGCGTACCTCGTAAACTGTCGTCTTCGAGGTCCATTCCGAGCGCAATTAAAATATCGCGTACACTTTTTTCAATGCAATTTCTTTTTTCTTCGTTTGATAAATGAAATGCATCCGCTCTCAAAGGAGTCTCAGCAGCAGAACCGATATGATCGTCTCCGAACTCATCCAATTTGTGTACCATTCCTTTTTTACCTTCAAACATGTTTATCTTTTATTTAGCCAGCAAATTTACAATTTTGTTTTAATTTATCCGACGATTTCGATCAATTCTTGCAGATTGCAAGACTGTTGTGTACCACTTTTCATATCCTTAAGGATGAATTTTCCCGCGGCCATTTCATCTGTACCGGCCAGTACGACAAAAGGAATCTCACGCCGATTGGCATAGTGTAACTGCTTTTTCATCTTGGCACTGTCCGGATAGAGTTCACAAGGAATTTGCTGGTTCCTCAAGGATTGGACGGCCTGCATTGCATAGCCAGCCTCTGCCGTTCCAAAATTAACAAAAAGCAACTTCGGCCCCGGTAGGGGAAGCGCTTCGAACAGGTTCAGGGCTTCCAGTACGAGGTAGATACGGTCAAGACCAAAGGATATACCCATACCGCTCATCCCTTGTAGACCGAAAATACCGGTCAGGTCATCGTAGCGGCCACCGCCGCCAATGGCACCCATGGCCACTGTATCAGGGGCAGATACTTCTACAATGGCACCCGTATAATAATGAAGCCCGCGCGCCAGGGTCACCTCTACGGAGAGTGTGGCTGTTTTCAGACCAAGCGAGGCAATGGTATCTACCACAAAACGCAACTCACGAACCCCCTGGCTCCCTTCCTCAGAAGCAGACAGCATCAAAGCGAGTTGGTCGAGTTTTTCCTGGTTATTTCCTTCAACATTAAAGAGTGGAGAGACTTTTTCAATAGCGGTTTCCGCAATGCCTTTTGCCAGCATCTCACGGACCACGCCTTCCCTACCGATTTTATCTAACTTGTCAAGGGCCACCGTAAAATCAATGAGTTTTTCTTTTTCACCGATGATCTCGGCAATACCGGCCAGGATTTTACGGTTGTTTAGTTTGATGGTCGTAC
>JASMME010000043.1 GCA_030748365.1 Lutibacter sp. | reverse complement strand
TTCCCAAATAGATGTCAAGCCAATTAGGGATTACGATCAGTACGTAGATAAGACTATGGAATTCAAGGTAGTAAAAATCAACCAGGAGTTTAAAAACGTAGTAGTCTCGCACAAAGCATTGATTGAAGCAGATATTGAAATTCAGAAGAAAGAGATCATCAGTAAACTTGAAAAAGGACAGGTACTCGAAGGAATTGTCAAGAACATTACTTCTTACGGTGTCTTTGTTGACCTTGGTGGTGTAGACGGATTGGTTCATATTACCGATCTCTCTTGGTCAAGAATCAACCACCCAAGTGAAGTGGTTGAGCTCGATCAAACCCTGAATGTGGTTATCCTTGATTTTGATGATGAGAAAACCAGGATACAGCTTGGATTGAAACAATTGAATGCACACCCATGGGAAGCATTGGATGACAAAGTAAAGGTCGGTGATACGGTCAAAGGAAAAGTAGTCGTTATCGCTGATTACGGTGCCTTTGTAGAAGTGGTTGAAGGTGTTGAAGGGTTGATCCACGTTTCTGAAATGTCCTGGTCAACACACTTGCGATCCGCACAGGATTTTGTGAAGGTTGGTGACCAAGTAGAGGTACAGGTACTTACCCTAGATCGTGAAGAGCGAAAAATGTCATTGGGTATGAAGCAATTGCACCAAGATCCATGGTCAAACATTGTTGAAAAATACCCTGTCGGATCTCAACATACCGGTACGGTTCGCAATTATACCAATTTTGGAATCTTTGTAGAGATGGAAGAAGGTATTGATGGGTTGGTATATATTTCTGACCTTTCCTGGACCAAGAAGATCAAACATCCTTCAGATTTTGTAGCGGTCGGTGATAAACTGGCTGTTGAAGTACTGGAGTTGGATGTGGAAGGCCGTAAGTTGAACCTCGGCCATAAGCAAACCACGGAAAATCCTTGGGACAAGCATGAAGAAACCTATGCCATTTCCTCTGTTCATGAAGGTTTTGTGAAAGAAAAGAGTGACAAGGGATTGGTGGTAACTTTTGATGATGCTGTGGAAGCATTTGTGCCAAACCGTTTTACCCTTAAAGAGGATGGTTCTAGGATCGCCAAGGGAGAAACGGAACAGTTCAAGGTCATTGAATTTAACAAGGAATTCAGACGCGTTGTGGCATCACATACTTCTATATTCAAGGCACAGGAAGAGAAGAATATAAGGTCCGTTCAGAAAAAGGCGGAAGCTGCAGAAAAAACCACCTTGGGAGACCTGGGAGGAGATTTGGCAGCCTTGAAGAAGAAAATGGAAGGGAAGTAAAAACTTTTCATTATCGATATGTAAAAAGCTGTATCATTTTTGATACAGCTTTTTTTTCGCGTACAGGTCAAATAAAGTATCTTTGCCAGGAACATGGGTTGTTTTTGAGCGACCTTTGGGTTGGTCCTTTTCTACGTGTTGCTGGCCGTATAGTTTGTCAGTGGAAAAAATAGTACAATTGGCAACGTATGGGAAAATATATAAGTCAAAAAATAACGGAGATAACATGTCATTAATCAAATCAATTTCGGGAATACGAGGCACCATTGGGGGGCGCGTTTCAGAAAATCTCACACCAATCGATACGGTTGCATTTGCCGCTGCTTATGGAACATGGCTGAGGAACAACAGTTCAAAAGATTCGCTGACGGTGGTATTGGGTAGGGATGCCAGAAAGTCTGGTCATATGATCAGCAGCCTGGTGGCCAATACCCTGGTAGGTCTGGGGATACATGTGATGGATGTGGGATTGTCGACCACCCCAACCGTAGAGGTGGCGGTTACTTTAGCGCAGGCAGATGGCGGTATTATTATTACTGCCAGCCACAATCCAAAGCAGTGGAATGCTTTGAAATTACTCAATGCCCGGGGAGAATTTATCAATGCCCAGGACGGTGAAGAAGTGTTACAGCTCGCCGCCGCCAATGCCTACGATTTTGCGGAGGTGGATCAGCTGGGAACCTACACCAAAAAGGACGGATACATCCAGCGACATATAGCCGAAGTGCTCAAGCTTTCATTGGTCGATGTAGAAGCTATTAGAAAAGCCAATTTTAAGGTAGTGGTTGACGCCGTGAATTCAACCGGAGGATTGGCCATTCCGCCCCTTCTCGAAGCCCTTGGGGTTACCTGTGTTCCCTTGTATTGCGAACCCACTGGTGAATTTCCACACAATCCAGAACCCTTACAAGAACATTTGACCGATATTTCTCAATTGGTGGTCGAAAAAGCCGCTGATTTGGGTATTGTCGTTGATCCTGATGTTGATAGACTGGCCTTTGTTTGTGAGGATGGTTCTATGTTTGGTGAGGAATATACCCTGGTGGCCTGTGCCGATTACGTACTGACCAAGGTCAAGGGAAATACCGTTTCAAACCTTTCCTCTTCGAGGGCCCTGCGCGATGTGACGGAAAAACACGGTGCGGTGTATACAGCCAGTGCCGTTGGGGAGGTGAATGTTGTCCAGATGATGAAAGAGACAAACGCAGTCATTGGTGGTGAAGGCAATGGAGGAATCATTTATCCAGCAGCCCACTACGGCAGGGATTCTTTGGTAGGAATTGCCCTGTTCCTGAGTCATTTGGCGCAGCGACAACTAAGTTGTAAGCAGTTGAGGGAAACCTATCCCGATTATTTTATGGCCAAACAAAAGATTGTGCTGACCCCTGAGATAGCAGTGGACGCTTTGTTAGATGCCATGGTCCGAAAATACCAGGCAGCGGAGTTGACCACCATCGATGGTGTTAAGATTAATATTGACCGTGGTTGGGTACATCTGAGAAAATCGAATACAGAACCCATTATCAGGATCTATACGGAAAGCGACTCGCAGGAAGCAGCCGATGCCCTGGCGGCACGTTTTATAGATGAGCTTAGAGAACTCAGCTAGTCTTTCGGGGCTTTGTCCTTGTGTTTAAAGCGTTTGTGGGTCCAGAAATAATAGGCGGGTTCCTTTCGGATTTGTGCTTCAACTTTTTTTAGGTATACCTCTGTAAGGTTGTAGTCATCAAATGAAGAAGCCTTGTCAGTAAGCAGTGAAAAGGTACAGGTATAATGTCCGCGTTTTACCTTCTGTGTGTCCATAAACACCACATTCATATCGTATTTTTTGGCCAGCATCTCACTTCCTGTATGGATGGGTACCTTTACCCCCATAAAATTACTCCAGTAATGGGTTTTTCGGATTCTTGGAGATTGGTCATTGAGGAATCCGTACATAGCCTGTGTACCCGCTTTTGCATCCTGATCAATGGTAGAGATTATTTTCGAGGTGTGTCTGAGGTGAAATCCGAAACGGGCCCTTGATCGAAGTACTTCTCTGCTAAAGTAAGGGTTTCGAATCTTTGCGTATACCGCATAGCAGGGAGTTTTGGTATGTAGTGACAAACTAGAGAGCCATTCCCAGTTGGCATAATGACCAGCGATCATCATGATACTTTTTCCATTTTTTTCTACTTCATGGAGTAATTCTATATTGGTAAATTTGAATCTTTTCCTCAGCACTTTCTCAGAAATGGTGAACGTTTTGATCATTTCCATAAAAATATCGACAAAATGTCGGTAAAATTTTTTGTGGATACGCTGCAATTCTTCAGTTGTTTTTTCCGGGAATGATAGGTTTAAATTATCTGTAACAACTTTCTTTCGGTATCCGATTATGTAGTACAGTAGCAAGAAAATGAGGTCTGAAATAAGGTACAGGATCCTAAAGGGTAGGATGGAAATAAACCAAATAAGCGGGTAGGTAAGAATGTAGATAAGTAGTTGCATACGTATGTCGGCAAATATCGTATTTAATTTTTAAATGAAGCGATGCCACAAGAAGGAATGTTCACAATTTTTTATACATTCGTTTTACATTTCCAACACCCGCCTTATGCCTGTAGACACGACACTGTTGCTCCTTATTCTATCTAATGTCCTGATCAGTATAAAGGGATTTAATGATTTGTATTTTTTTGAAAGGTATAAGTTTCAGATCAGTGCCATCCAGCGCGGTGAACACATTCGGTTATTTAGTGCGGCTTTTTTACACGCTGATTACCTTCACTTGCTCCTCAATATGTATGTTTTGTATATTTTTGCCCCCATAGTGATTGCTGCTATTGGTCCCTTTCTTTTTGTAGGTTTGTATCTAGGCAGTCTGTGTGCTGGTAATTTCCTGACCCTCGCATATCACAGGAAAGAAGCCCACTATAGCGCAGTGGGCGCTTCAGGAGCGGTGGCAGGGGTGCTGTACGCTGCCATTATATTATTTCCAGATATGACGCTTATGGTCTTTCCTTTGCCTATTCCTTTACCTGGATATATCGTAGGGATAGGCTATTTACTTTACACCGTTTATGGATTGAAAAAGCGATTGGGTGCTATTGGACATGCCGCGCATTTGGGAGGCGCTATAGGTGGTTATGTGTTGATAATTTTATTGGAACCTTCTGTACTTGGGCAGCAGTTATTTACGGTACTGTTGCTCGGGATACCGATATTATTACTTTTGTTGTTTAGAAAGTATTTGACATAAAAAAACCATCGGAAACGATGGTTTTTTTGAGCGAGAGACCGGGCTCGAACCGGCGACAATCAGCTTGGAAGGCTGAAGCTCTACCAACTGAGCTACTCTCGCATTGGTGACGGCAAATATACAATCCTTTTGTTTTTCACCAAACTTTTTGTTGAAATATGTACCCCCTTATTTGTAGACTAATAAAGCCCTATGCTCAGGCGTTTTAATAGGGTTTTTTAGGTGTGGAGTATTGGTTGGATTTTTCCGTACTTGATGCGATAGCATACAGATTTATTGACTGCTGTATTTACAAGGGCGTTGACAGGTGCCTAGTAAGTATGTTATTTTCGGAAATCTCCAACGTGTATTTATTCCTGTTTGGATTCGAATCCAAAGAGTTTACCCAAAGTTTTTTTAAAAGAACGACCCCTATTTTTTCTAGGGATCTTTAACAATGATTTGATTTCGATGATACGGTGAAGCACTTCCTTGATTTTAATCACCTCAAATTTCCCCTTTTGTATATAGTCAAAGGCGCCCAACTTAAGGGTGTCTGCCACTGGTTGTATATCTGTTTGACCGGAGATGATTACTACGTATATATCAGGGTTAAACCGTTTTATTTTATCTAAGACATCACTTCCTGTAAAGGAATCCATATTGTAGTCTAGAAAGACCACGTCTGGGTTTTGATGGATTTTGTACAAACAGTCTATGCCATTGGTAAATATTTCTATATGCTGAATGCCCATGTTCTTTAGTTGTTGTTCTAGTATTCGCTGATAAAATAGGTCATCATCAACGATAAAAAAAGTCATATTTTTTAATATTTCCACAGTCATATAGATTGTTGCTTATAACTATATACCAAAACCAAGCCAAAATATAAAGACCCATAAATCAATGTGTTATAAATAGTTTGGGTGGTTTGTGTTCCAGTATCCACAATAAATTTCCATAATTTGGAATAGTGTATTCGGGTCAGTAAAAGGACTGTGTGGAAGGGAGGGGGTGTTTATTTATGTCAATTCATTTTTTTGAATCTGTGAAACCACTTTGTTGAGTGTATCATTGACCTTATCAATCATCAACTTAAGTTCTTTTTTGTTCTTTTTTTGTAATGTGAACCGTTCAAGCGTATGTAATTCTCTTTCAATGGATAGGATGCCTAAATTAGCAATACTCGGTTTGATTTTATGAACTATATTTTGTACAGATTCGATGTTTTCACTTTTTAAGGCCTTGAAGATTTCCTTCATTTGCTCCGGGATTGTTTCTACAAAGATTGTAAGCATTTTTTTGATAAAATCAGCATTGCCCCGGCTTATTTTTTCTAAGCTGTACAGATCATAAAGCTTGCTTGTCTCTTTTTGCAAGGAGGATTTTGTGCTTTCCGGATTCTGTTTGTTAAGAGGCTTATAGTATTTATATACAATTTGTAATAATTCCTCTTCTTCAAAGGGTTTTGTCAGGTAGTCATTCATCCCTGCATTTATACATTTTTTGATTTCTGATTTAAAGGCATTGGCCGACAATGCTATGACAGGTGTATGTATTTGTAGGTTATTTCTAATGATTTTTGTGGCCTCTATACCATTCATAAGGGGCATTTGAATATCCATGAGTATCAGGTCAAATCGGGAATTCTTTAGCTGTTCGATGGCTTCTAATCCATTTACTGCTACCTGAATTATTGCCCCCAAACCTGCTAGTATATTGGTTACTACCAGTCTGTTAATTCTGTTATCTTCCACCACTAATACCCTGAGTTTTTTAAATGCTTCCTGTTTATAGGGCGTGGGCGTTTCTTTCATCTTTGAAGTATGACCAATAGCTAGCGGTAGGCTGATTTGTATGTTGGTCCCTTTTTTTTTGGTACTTTTTATATGGATGTCCCCCTTCATCAATCTAGTAAGGTGTTTTGTGATGGAAAGTCCCAAACCAGTGCCCCCAAATTTTCGTGAAATAGAAATGTCTTCTTGTTGAAATTTTTCGAAAGGTGCTTTCAGGAAGTCCACATTCATTCCAATGCCAGTGTCGCTGATCGTAAAATTGATGGTCTGTTTGTTGGTTTTGTTGTTAAAGGCACCTTTGTGGCACTCAATGGCTACTTCTCCATCCTCGGTGAATTTGAGCGCATTTCCCAACAGGTTTATCAGGATTTGTCTGATGCGTACCGTATCACCCACCAGGATTTTAGGTACAGAGGGGTCAAGGACTGTTCTAAAGGAAATATTTTTTTGCTTGACTTGGGGTTCCAAGATGATGGCCACTTCCTTGATCAATGTTTTCAGGTTAAAATGTTCCAGGTTGATTGGTAGTTCACCTGCTTCGATCTTGGTAATATCGAGGATATTGTTTACCAAGGAAAGTAGGTGTCTAGAAGCGACCAGGCTACTGTCTACATAGTTTCGTTGTTTTTTTGACAAGGATTCTTTGCTGAGCAGCCTAAGCAGTCCGAGAATACCGTTAAGTGGGGATCTTATTTCGTGGCTCATATTTGCCAGGAACCCTTCTTTTGCTTTAGAAGCCCCCTGGGCTGTTACCAATGCTTTTTCCAGTGTGCGCGCCATTTCTTTGGATTCAGTAATGTCCAGATGAATGCTGAATGATCCTTTGATATTGCCCTCCTCATCGAACATGGGTGAAGCACTAATAAGAACCCATTTTAGCTGTCCACTCTTTGTTTTTACGGGAAGTTCATAGGTGTCGGACATCCCAAAAATTCTTTCCTGTAATTTTTCAACAGCAAATTTATAGTTGTCTTTTGGTACCAAAAGCGCGAGTGCATTTTTTTGTTTCACCTCCTCAAAACGATAGCCTGTAATTTTTAAAAAAGACTGGTTACAATATGAAATTCTTCCCTGAAGATCTATTTCCATCAGTCCCAGGTTCATATTGGAAATAATGTGCTGGTATTTTTCTTCCTGGTGTTTTAGCCTCTGTTCCATTTTTTTAGAGAGACGTCTATCTCTGAAATTTGCCAATTGTTTTCCGAACAGGACTAGTAGGGGTAACACAGCCTCTTTTGTAAGGGGGGTAAAGGGTTTTTTCCGTGCAATTATTAAGAGTCCATAATTGGCTAAGCGGTATCCGTAGCAGGTATATTCCTCAAGGATTTTTTTCCAGGAATTGTTCTCTTTTTTTGAAAAAAAAACAATGCAATCTTGCTGAGCACTGATCCACCCGGGTATGGTATTCGGAAGCTTGGGGAGGCTATATTTCTCCTGGTAAGTAAGTTCTTTTTTTTCTAAGACAACCATCTTGGAGCAATCCAGTACTTCTGTGAGAAGCGCGATGTTTTTCTCCAAATAGACACTTTCTGATGTCTCCATGTTCAATCCATGGATTACATTGCTAATTGTTTTAACTGTTAGTGCCTTGTTCTTCATCTTAGCTGAAGTTTTACCTTGTGGCGCCCCTGTTACAACAGCTGTTAGGGGAGTTTGTTCAAGGATATTTCGTTTGCTTTGAGCATGTTGTAAATGGTAGATTTGCCAATACCTAGTTTTTTGGCCACCACGGTCACATTGTGATTGTATCTTCTTAGGAAATGCCCAATGATTTCAATATTGTAGGCCCGCAAAGTTTTTTCCTCGGTGGTCAATGTGTTCTCGTGTAGTACGCTGGTAAAAGCAATATCATCAGCGGTAATTTCATTGCACAGGCAGCTGATACAGGCCAGGTCTACTACCGATTTTAATTCCCGTACGTTTCCCGGATAGTGATAATCCATCAATTTTTTGCTGGCTTTTCTACTAATGGTTGGTATGATCAGGTTGTTTTCTTCGCAAAAAGTCCTGATAAAATGCTTGGCCAGTAATAAGATATCACTATTTCGTTCCCTGAGCGGGGGAATCCTGATGGGAAGTCCTACAATGCGGTAGAAAAGATCCTTCCGAAAATTTCCCTTGGAAACCTCATCAGCTAAATTTTTATGGGTGGCTGTGATTAGGCGGACATTGAATTTGATGGTTTTATTCCCTCCGATTCTCACCAGTTCCCGTTCTTGTAGTACCCGTAATAATTTGACCTGTATATTGGTGTCCAATTCTCCAATCTCGTCCAAAAACAGTGTGCCGCCCGATGCCTCCTCGAATTTACCAATCTTTCGCTGGTACGCCCCTGTAAAGGCGCCTTTTTCATGTCCGAATAATTCGCTTTCTACCAGTTCTTTGGGAATGGCACTGACATTGATAGCCACAAAAGGTTTTTTACGCTTGTGTCCGTTGTAATGAATGGCCTTGGCGAATACTTCTTTTCCGGACCCTGTTTCTCCT
>JASMME010000042.1 GCA_030748365.1 Lutibacter sp. | reverse complement strand
GCCATGGCGGATGATTGATTGATTTTTGACTTTGCGGTGCTGATCAAAACAATGTTTGAGAATGGCTGTCTACATCAATACAGGTAGGTTGCCTTGATATGAAGTCTTGCCTGGCCTGGCTTAAAGTGACTATTTTCCGTTTTTCCCATGGCATACGTGAGATCGAAATTGCCTACAGGTGTTTGAAAGCGGTACCCAATCCCCAGTGCTAACAATCTATTGGTGCTGGGGGCGAAAGGGTCTTTGGTGAGGGCAAAATCGCTTAGGGCATACAGGGAAGCGCTTTGCTGCGTCTTGTAGTGGTATTCGAGGCTATTTACACTGTATTTTTCGGACAATACACTTTCCTGGTCAAAGCCCCTGATACTGTGTAGTCCCCCAATTCTGAACAGCTCGTTCTCTACAAGCTCCGAGCTGCTATGCAGCCATTCATTGTGACTTTTCAATACCAGCTGGCTTCGTTGTCCGAGAGGGTGCCTATATTGAAGGTTGAGGAGGTATTTTCCTTGTGAATTTCGCCTGTTACCTGTATTTCTCCACCCAGTCAATAGGCTTGCTTCCATATTGTAAGCTGGTTTTTTAGCCCATACTGAGGCGCGGTATCCCTCACGTAGGTAACTGATACCAACAAACTGTTTGTCGAAATCTGCGCCCTGGTTTCCTGTATGGTCAGCACTGATATACGAACGTTCATAGGACCATACTGCCCGAAGGCTGCTTCGGCGGCTGGTATGATAGCCCAGGTCCAACCTTGAAACTTGGCTTGTATGCGACTGGTCTTTCTTAAACAATTCGAACTGTCCCTTCACAATAAAAGGGCTGTTAAATATATAGGGCTGTATATAATGGAGTTTTAGTGCACGTTGCGCTGGGTTGGCATACCAGTTCAGATATATCGCTTCGCCTTGGTGAAAGGCATTGGATAGCGCGAGGGAAAGATCGCCTTGTAATGCCAGGGAACCCCCTTCTTCGTTGCCAAAGCCAATCAGGCCATCAAAGCGGTTGTTAGGCGCCTTTTCTAGATACACATACACAGTGGTTGCCTCCTTGGTGAACAATACTTCCGGGGGAGCTGCCTGGGAAACCATCCCGAGCTGATCCAGTTGCTCCCTGATTGTACCCAGGGTGGCTACCGTAAAGTTTGCCCCTCGGTCGAGTCCGAGCATCCTCAACAGTTTTTTGGCAGTAAATGCCTTGTAGCCCTTTATGACCAGCTGATCGATGGTTCTTTTGGCTGCACTGTTCACTTTTAGTGTGGCCCTAAGGCTGTTTCCTTCTCTCTTTATATTTTTAAGGGAAACCGAGGCAAAGGGATATCCTGTCCCTTCATAATGGGCCGTTATGGATGCCAGGGTCTTTTCCAGGGCTTCAGTCTCAATCTCAAAATAGCGGTCCGTTATTTTGTCTGTGAGTTTTTCAATGACTTCCCTGTTCAGACCTTCATCCGTATAGTGAATTTGGATCCTGTCTGTCTTTGTTCCCAAGGTGTAAACAGCGTTTAATAGGCTGTCCTTTTCATACAGGGTAAATGAATGGTCGAAGTAGCCTTCTGTATCCAGGATTTTTGAAATGGAGTCGATGGCTTCCAGGGCCTTTTTCTTGTCTGAAAATTGTTTGGTAAAAGGAAAGTGTTTGGGTTCCGAATTGCCTGTAAAGTTGGTCGTTTTTAGGGAAAGGACGGTCTGTTGCGCCGACAGCCCCCAACAGGTGGCTAGCAGGCATACAAGGTGAGTCATCCATGATAAAACTACTTTCAAAACAAGGCTTTTTAGCGATGATAAATGTAGTGTAAAAGTAAATCAATAAAATAAAACTTACACTGATTTGAATAACAAGAAATTATTTGTACATTTGCGCACTCTTAAAAAGAGCTTATTAGTTAAAAAGCAATAATAACAAAAGATTAGTATGCCAACAATTTCGCAATTAGTACGAAAAGGAAGAACCAAAATAACTAAGAAGAGTAAATCGGCTGCTTTGAATTCTTGTCCCCAGCGTAGGGGAGTGTGTACCCGTGTATACACTACCACGCCAAAAAAACCAAACTCTGCCATGCGTAAGGTGGCTAGGGTAAGGTTGACCAACGGAAATGAGGTGAATGCCTACATTCCTGGAGAAGGGCACAATTTACAAGAGCACTCGATAGTATTAGTTAGAGGAGGAAGGGTTAAAGATTTACCGGGCGTAAGGTATCACATCGTTCGCGGCGCATTAGACACCGCGGGTGTTGACGGACGTACACAACGTCGTTCCAAATACGGTACCAAGGCCCCTAAAAAGTAATTTTAAAAACATTAGTGTAAAGACATGAGAAAAAGAAGAGCGAAAAAAAGGCCGCTTTTACCGGATCCAAAGTTCAACGATCAGTTGGTTACCAGGTTTGTTAACAATTTGATGTGTGACGGTAAAAAATCGGTGGCTTTCAAGGTTTTCTACGATGCCCTTGATATTGTAGATCAGAAAAAACAGGATGAGGAAAAATCCAGCCTGGAATTGTGGAAAGACGCCTTGAGCAATGTCATGCCACAAGTGGAGGTTCGCAGCCGTCGTGTGGGCGGGGCTACCTTCCAGATTCCAATGCAAATTCGGCCTGACCGAAAGGTATCCATGGCCATCAAATGGCTGATTTCCTATGCTAGAAAACGCAATGAGAAATCCATGGCGCAGCGTTTGGCTGCAGAAGTGTTGGCAGCTGCCAAAGAGGAAGGTGCCGCCGTTAAGAAAAGAGTGGACGTTCACAAAATGGCGGATGCAAACAAAGCATTCTCTCACCTTAGATTTTAACGAGTAGTCATGGCAAGAGATTTAAAATACACAAGAAATATTGGGATCGCTGCCCATATTGATGCAGGAAAAACTACCTGTACGGAGCGCATCCTTTACTATACAGGTGTTTCCCATAAAATTGGAGAAGTACATGACGGGGCTGCTACCATGGACTGGATGGAGCAGGAGCAGGAAAGAGGTATTACCATTACTTCTGCGGCTACCCATTGTGAATGGCCTTACCGTGGCGACACCTATGCTGTAAACATTATTGATACCCCTGGCCACGTTGACTTTACTGTAGAGGTAGAGCGTTCTTTGCGTGTGTTGGACGGTGTGGTTGCCTTGTTTAGTGCTGTTGATGGTGTGGAGCCACAGTCTGAAACGGTTTGGAGGCAAGCTGACAAATACAAAGTACCCCGATTGGGCTTCGTCAACAAGATGGACCGTCAGGGGGCTGATTTCTTTAACGTGTGCAAGCAGGTAAAAGAAATGTTGGGTGGTAACCCAGTACCTTTACAGGTGCCCATTGGTGAAGAGATGGATTTCAAAGGGGTCGTTGACCTTATTTCCAAGAAAGCCATCGTTTGGAATGAACACGATATGGGAATGACCTATGAAGAAATAGAGATTCCTGCAGAACTGGTGGATGATGTAGAGACCTACCGGGCACAACTGGTAGAGGCGGTGGCTGAATACGATGAGGAGTTGCTGGAAAAATTCTTCGAGGATGAAGATTCCATCACAGAGGATGAGATCATTGCTGCGCTCCGCGCCGCCACGATCGATATGTCCATCATTCCGATGATGTGTGGTTCCGCTTTTAAAAACAAAGGGGTGCAGGCCATGTTAGACGCTGTGATGCGTTTTCTACCCTCTCCACTAGATATTGAAGCCATTGAGGGTACCAACCCTAACAATGGTGAAGCTGATTTCAGAAAGCCAGATGTGTCAGAACCTTTTTCTGCCCTGGCCTTTAAAATCGCCACCGATCCGTTTGTGGGTCGTTTGGCCTTTTTCCGCGCCTATTCAGGTGGCTTGGATGCCGGTTCCTACGTATTGAATACCCGTTCCGGTAAAAAAGAGCGAATTTCACGTATCTACCAGATGCACTCCAATAAGCAAGAGCCTATCAAGAGAATTGAGGCTGGAGATATCGGTGCAGCTGTTGGATTTAAAGATTTGAAAACAGGGGATACCATTTGTGATGAGAAGCATCCCATCGTGCTGGAATCCATGAGTTTCCCCGATCCTGTAATCGGTATTGCTGTTGAGCCAAAAACCAAGGCAGATGTCGACAAGCTCGGTATGGCATTGGGTAAACTGGCAGAAGAAGACCCTACCTTCCAGGTAAAAACCGATGAAGCCTCTGGCCAAACGATTATTTCTGGAATGGGTGAGTTACACCTGGAGATTATCGTAGATCGTCTCAAGCGTGAGTTTAAGGTAGAGGTGAATGAAGGACAACCGCAGGTTGAATACAAGGAAGCCATTACAGCCAAGGCTGATCACAGAGAGGTCTACAAGAAACAGTCTGGTGGACGTGGTAAATTTGCTGATATCAAATTTGTCATGGAACCTGCTGATGAAGGGACTACTGGCCTTACTTTTGTCAATGAGATCAAAGGAGGGAACATTCCCAAAGAATACATTCCTTCTGTTCAAAAAGGTTTTGCCATGGCCATGAAGAACGGTCCCCTGGCTGGCTATGAAATGGACAGTATGAAGATTAGCTTATACGATGGATCTTTCCACGCAGTGGATTCTGATCAACTATCGTTTGAACTAGCAGCCAAAATGGGTTATAAAGCAGCCTCTAAGGCGGCCAAGGCGGTGATTCTTGAGCCCATTATGAAGCTGGAAGTCGTTACTCCCGAATTGAATATGGGAGATGTGGTAGGTGACCTGAACCGAAGAAGGGGACAGGTAAACTCCATGGACGACCGCGCAGGTGCCAAGGTGGTAAAAGCCAATGTGCCCTTGTCAGAGATGTTTGGATATGTGACTACCCTACGAACCCTGTCATCAGGAAGGGCTACCTCATCCATGGAATTTTCGCACTATGCGGAAACGCCCTCGAACATCGCAGAAGAAGTCATAGCAAATGCAAAAGGTTAATCTCTAAATTAGCAACGATGAGTCAAAAAATTAGAATAAAATTAAAGTCGTACGATTACAATTTAGTAGATAAATCTGCTGAGAAAATCGTCAAAACGGTAAAAAATACCGGCGCCGTTGTCAATGGCCCCATACCATTGCCAACCCATAAAAAGATTTTTACGGTATTGCGTTCACCACACGTAAACAAAAAATCACGTGAGCAGTTTCAGCTAAGTGCCTATAAAAGGTTACTGGACATCTATAGTTCATCATCCAAAACGATTGATGCACTGATGAAACTGGAGCTTCCTAGTGGCGTAGAAGTAGAAATCAAGGTCTAACAAAGACCAAACCAAAAGCAATTTTGGTACATGTCCCGAGCGGTTGTCGAGGGAAAAACGGAAAAATACATCAGGGTTGAAGTATTTTGACCCTGTTTTTTTAAATAGGAATAGCAAAACAAATTAATTAAATTAAACATGTCTGGGTTAATAGGAAAGAAAATCGGAATGACCAGCTTATTTGATGAGAACGGGAAGAACATTCCCTGTACAGTCATTGAAGCAGGTCCTTGTGTAGTTACCCAAGTCAGAACCGAAGAGGTTGACGGGTACAGTGCCCTTCAGATTGGTTTCGATGACAAAAAGGCGAAAAGTTCCAACAAAGCGTTGGATGGTCACTTCCAAAAAGCAGGGACCACTGCCAAAAGTAAAGTTGTCGAATTCCAAGGATTTGAAGAAGCACACAATTTAGGAGATGAACTAACAGTAGAATTATTTGCTGAAGGAGAATTTGTGGATGTATCCGCAACTTCCAAAGGTAAAGGATTCCAAGGGGTGGTAAAACGCCACGGATTTGCCGGTGTCGGTCAAGCCACACACGGGCAGCACAACCGTTTAAGAGCACCGGGTTCCATTGGGGCAGCCTCGTATCCTGCAAGGGTATTTAAGGGGATGCGCATGGCCGGTCGAATGGGAGGAAAAAGAGTGACTGTTCAAAATTTGAAAGTGTTAAAAGTGGTGGCTGAAAAGAACCTACTTATTGTAAAGGGATGTGTTCCCGGTCACAAGAACGCTTATGTAATTATTCAGAAGTAATGAAAGTATCCGTTTTAGACATACAAGGAAAAGATACAGGTAGGAAAGTGGAACTTTCTGAAGCTGTATATGGAATTGAGCCAAATGACCATGCTGTTTACTTAGATGTCAAGCAGTATCTGGCCAACAAAAGACAGGGAACCCACAAAGCCAAAGAAAGGGCTGAAATCACTGGAAGTACCCGTAAGATTAAGAAACAGAAAGGAACCGGTACGGCCCGGGCAGGAAGTATCAAATCACCCGTCTTTAGAGGGGGTGGTAGGATATTTGGCCCACGTCCTAAGGATTATTCCTTCAAGCTCAACAAGAACCTCAAGAGACTCGCTCGAAGATCTGCTTTGAGCATACAAGCAAAAGACAACAACATCATTGTGGTGGAAGATTTCAGTTTTGAGGCACCCAAAACCAAGGCCTTTAAAGAGGTCCTTGCGGCCCTGGGTGTTGAGAACAAAAAGTCTTTGTTTGTCTTGGCTGAGACAAATAATAATGTATATTTGTCATCGCGAAATTTGAAAAGATCTAAAACCGTAATAAACACAGGTTTAAGCACTTACGAATTGTTAAATGCCAACAAGATCGTTCTTTCAGAAGCTGCTTTGGCAGGAATAGAATCTAATTTAAGTAAATAGGTCACAGAAATGAGCATTTTAATTAAACCTATTATCACGGAAAAAGCGACCAATGACAGCGAGTTGTTTAATCGCTATGCCTTTGTCGTCAGTAAAGGTGCTAACAAGCTTCAGATTAGGTCTGCTGTAGAAGAAACCTACGGTGTGGCCATCGAAAGTGTTAAGACAATGAACTACCCTGTTTCACGCAATACGAAGTTTACCAAAAGCGGTATCGTTCATGCCAAAACAGGCGCTTACAAAAAAGCCATTGTGCAGTTAGCCGAAGGTGAAAGTATTGATTTTTACAGCAATATCTAAGAAAGATTGACATGTCAGTAAGAAAATTAAAACCCGTAACACCAGGTCAGCGTTTTAGAGTAGTAAACGGATTCGACTCCCTTACTACTGACAAGCCGGAAAAAAGCCTATTGGCTCCGAAAAAAAGATCTGGAGGTCGAAATAACAGAGGGAAAATGACCATGCGCTATATGGGCGGTGGTCATAAGAAACACTATCGTATCATTGATTTTAAAAGGAATAAGCACGGGGTGCCTGCCACGGTTAAAACCATCGAGTACGATCCCAACCGTTCCGCATTCATAGCCCTTTTGTTTTATACAGATGGCGAAAAGAGATATATCATTGCGCAAACTGGTTTGAAAGTAGGTCAGACGGTCCTTTCTGGTGAAGGTGCCACCCCTGATGTTGGTAACACGATGCTGTTAAATGACATTCCTTTGGGAACCAATATTTCCTGTATTGAATTGCACCCGGGGCAGGGAGCTGTGATAGCCCGAAGTGCCGGTTCTTTTGCGCAATTAATGGCAAGAGAAGGAAAATATGCTACCATCAAATTGCCCTCAGGTGAGACAAGAATGATCTTGTTAACCTGTAGCGCAACCATTGGGGTAGTCTCCAACTCAGACCACCAATTGTTGGTGTCTGGTAAAGCCGGTAGAACACGATGGTTGGGTAGAAGACCTAGAACAAGGCCTGTTGTAATGAACCCTGTCGATCACCCAATGGGTGGTGGTGAAGGACGTTCCTCAGGAGGGCATCCAAGATCCAGGAACGGTATTCCTGCTAAAGGATACAAGACAAGGTCTAAGACCAAGGCGAGTAATAAGTATATTATAGAACGCAGAAAAAAATAATTGATATATGGCACGTTCATTGAAAAAAGGACCCTATGTTTTTCGAAAACTTGAAAAGAAAGTTCAATCGAACCTCGATTCAGGAAAGAAGAAAGTGATCAAAACCTGGTCTAGGGCCTCCATGATCACCCCAGATTTTGTAGGGCAGACCATTGCCGTTCACAACGGAAGACAGTTTGTACCGGTGTATATTACCGAGAATATGGTAGGTCATAAATTAGGTGAATTTTCACCAACGCGTTCTTTTAGAGGGCACGCTGGTGCAAAAAATAAAGGTAAAAAATAGTAGGTAATCATGGGAGTTCGTAAAAAATTAAGAGCACAACAGATCAAAGAGGAGAAAAAGCAATTGGCCTTTGCCAAGCTTACAGGTTGTCCTACATCACCCAGAAAGATGCGTTTGGTCGCTGACTTGGTTCGGGGAATTGAGGTTGAAAAAGCACTGCAAATCCTGAAATTTAACCCTAAAGAAGCGTCTATCAACTTAGAGAAATTATTGTTGAGCGCTATTGCTAACTGGCAAGCGAAGAACCCTGAGTCCAATATTGAGGATGCAGGTTTGTTTATCAAGGAGATTTACGTGGACAGCGCAGGAATGTTAAAGAGATTGAGACCGGCACCACAAGGACGTGCCCACCGTATTAGAAAGCGTTCTAATCACGTGACACTGGTCTTGGGAAATACTAATCAAAGCAATCAATCATAAGTAGTAATGGGACAGAAAACAAATCCAATAGGAAATAGGATCGGAATCATCAGGGGATGGGAATCCAACTGGTACGGCGGGAGAAACTATGGAGATAAGATTGCCGAAGACGATAAGATAAGAAGGTATATCCATGCCCGTTTAGCAAAAGCAAGTGTTTCCGCTGTTATCATAGAGCGTACACTAAAACTCGTTACAGTGACCATCACTACCGCGCGTCCTGGAATCATTATCGGTAAGGGAGGCCAGGAGGTCGACAAGCTGAAAGAAGACGACGATACGAACTGGACGGGATCGCCGAAGGTGCTGATGCGCCTCAATGATGACCGGGAAAATCCGGCATAACGCCAATAATCTGACA
>JASMME010000041.1 GCA_030748365.1 Lutibacter sp. | reverse complement strand
GCGAGTCAGAATCGTCCATCAATATGCCTAAGTATTCCGTATTCAAAAAAGGGGCCTTTGTCATGTCTATCTGATCTGCATAACGGGGTTGCAGGTCTCCTTGTGGTGTTAATAGTTCGTCCTTATAGGAAGGGTCAATACTGTTGATAAAATCAAGTTTTCCCTGTAAAAAAGCTAGAAACTCACTTTGCTTATCGGGCAAAAACCGAACGGATACTGCCTCGAGGTAAGGCAACGGAACGCCTGCCACCTCTTCGTAATAGGCCTGGTGTTTCCGTAGGACGAGTTTGGTGTTCTCTACCCATAACTTTAAGTAAAAAGGGCCTGTACCTATGGGATTAGATCGAAAATCAGGGCCGTAGTGCCTCACCACTTCTTCAGGTACCACCGAACAGTATTTCATGCTCAAGAGACTTAAAAAGGGCGGAAAAGGGGAAGCCAGGCGAATGCGAAAAACAGAATCGTTCACCGCCCTAAAATCGGACACACGCTTCAATACCCAGGCTCCGGGCGAAGCCAGTTGAGGATCCTGCAGTCTTTTAAAGGAATAGACCACATCAGCAGCCCTGACAAAACGGGTACTGTCTTTTCCAAAGACTGCGTGTTTGTGAAAAGGAACGTCCTGTCGGAGTACAAAGGTATAAGTCTTGCCATCTTCCGAGAGGCTCCATCGTTTGGCAATATCAGGCAAGACCTCCAGTTGATCATCTAACTGTACCAGGCCACTAAAAAGCTGATTGGCAATCCATATGGAGGACTGATCCCTGGCAAATGCCGGATCTAGGGAGCTGATATTGCTGTGTTCATTGTAGCGAAAGACTTGTTGGTCACGGGCAGCGTTCTCCTTGTCTGCACAAGCGGTCAGACAGCAACAGATAAATAGCAAACTGTATAGCTTATTTCTCAGCATCATAGTCTCTTGTTACTTTACAAATACGCACTTTATAGGCATTGTACCAGGTACTGCGCCCTTTTTTTATCGCCTTCTGGTGTTCCGAATGTTGTCTCCATGCTTGAATGGCTTCCAAAGAGGCCCAATAGCTTACCGTAATTCCAGCCTGTTCGCGCGCATGTTCAAAACCTAAAAAACCTTCCTGTTGCTGGGCATGCATTAGCATACTGTCAGCCATCTCATGATAAGATTCCGAGGGTTTCGTCATCAGAGAGGTAAAAATAACCGCGTAATAAGGAGGGACCGGGGTGTTTGCAATCATTATAAAATTCAGTAATTTTGCGCCCGATAAATGTACGAGAATGAATGCACAAAAAAAAGTCGCCTTTTACACCCTCGGCTGCAAACTGAATTTTGCGGAAACTTCCACCATTTCCAGAAGTTTTAAAGAGGAAGGGTTTAAACGGGTGGATTTTGAAGAAAAAGCGGATATGTACGTTATCAATACCTGTTCGGTAACCGACAATGCAGACAAGCGATTTAAAACCATTGTCAGAAAAGCCCTCAAACAAAATGACCAGGCCTTTGTGATTGCGGTTGGTTGTTATGCACAACTCCAACCCGAAGAATTGGCAGCAGTTGACGGGGTAGACCTGGTATTGGGCGCCACTGAAAAGTTTAAGGTAACCGAGTACCTCAATGGCCTGTCTAAAAATGACCTGGGTGAAATTCATGCCTGTGAAATAGAAGCGGCCGATTTCTACGTCAGTTCCTATGCCATTGGTGACCGAACCCGTGCCTTCTTAAAAGTGCAGGATGGTTGTGATTATAAGTGTACCTATTGTACCATTCCGATGGCCCGGGGAATTTCCAGGAGTGACCGCCTAGAGAATGTACTTGAAAAGGCCGAAGACATCTCCCGTAAAGACATCAAGGAGATTGTGCTAACCGGGGTGAATATCGGTGACTACGGCAAGGGGGAATTCGGAAACAAAAAACACGAGCATACCTTTCTGGAACTGGTGCAAGCCCTCGATAAGGTCCCAGGTATCCAACGCTTGAGAATCTCCTCTATCGAACCAAATCTATTAAAAAACGAAACCATTGACTTTATCGCAACATCCAATAGTTTCGTTCCCCATTTTCATATCCCCTTGCAAAGCGGGAGTGATAAATTACTGGGCTTGATGAAACGCAGATACCGGCGGGAAATTTATACCAACCGGGTGGAGGCCATCAAACAATGTATGCCTGATGCTTGTATAGGGGTCGATGTAATCGTTGGCTTTCCAGGTGAAAGTGAGGAAGATTTTCTGGAAACCTACCGCTACCTAAGTGAACTCAACATTGCCTACCTACATGTATTCACCTATTCCGAACGTCCCAACACGGAAGCCATTGAAATGGAAAACGCGGTACCACAAAAGGTAAGGAATAAGCGGAGTAAAATGCTTCGCGGTCTCTCCGTTAAAAAACGAAATGCCTTTTATGAAAGTCAGCTGCAAAATGAATTGACCGTCTTGTTTGAAGGTGAAAACAAGGGCGGATATATCCACGGTTTTACCGAAAACTACGTAAAGGTAAAGGCCCCCTGGAATCCCCAACTGGTAAATACGCTTCACAAGATTAGACTGACTGAGATAGACCGAGACGGAGTGGTGAGATTTGATTGGTTGAAAGTTCCTACCTTTGTGTAAAAATTAGGTGGTTTCCTATTGGAACCAACCGTGCTTATTAACTGCCCATGCCCATTACTAAAGCACCTGTTTATTTTGTACCCGGACTGGCTGCCAATCCAAGGATATTTGAGCACATTCAACTACCTGAAAACCGATTTACTTCGCATTATTTGACCTGGCTTTTACCGCTTTTCGAACAGGAAAGCATAGAAGACTACGCCAAACGAATGGCCACAATGGTCACTGAAAAGGATCCAGTATTGGTGGGGGTCTCCTTTGGCGGTATCCTTGTACAGGAGATGGCCAAACACCTGTCTGCTAAGAAGGTCATCATCATTTCAAGTGTAAAAAGCCACTACGAACTACCCAACAGACTCAGGTTCGTTCAAAAAACTGGCGTGTATAAGTACTTTCCGGTAAAATCCATCAAACTAATGGAACGATGCGCGGTCTTTGCCTTGGGCGATTTCGCTAAAAAGAAAGTAGCACTGTCACGTAAATATCTTTCCGTCAGGGAGGCAGGTTACCTGCGTTGGGCCATTTACCAGGTCTTGCACTGGAAACAAGCAGTACCAGACAAATTGCTGGTTCATATTCACGGTTCGGAAGACGAGGTTTTCCCTATAAAGCATATCAAAGATTGCGTGCAAATTGAGGGAGGCACGCATGCAATGATTCTGAGCAAGGCACCGATGATTCGTAAAATAATAGCCGATCTATACTAAGTCAACAAATATCTTATATTTGTAGGAACCCTTTGTAAAAAAGTAAATCCTATGAACAGATTTCTCGCATTCGTCGGACTCATTGCAATTGTTTTACTGGGAGCCGTACTTTTCTTCGGTAACCGTAGTAGTGAGCCCTTAGACCAAGCTGAAAAGACTACAAATACCTCCTATAGCGTACGGGCCCTAAAGATTCCGGAGACCCTTACCTTTGCCGGAGAAGTAGTCCCCCTTGAAAAACCCGCTATACGAGAACGCATTGACCGAGAACTATTGGTCAATACCTATTGGCAATCTAATGGCTTATTGCTCTTTAAAAAAGCCCATAAATATTTTCCGGTTATAGAACCCATCCTTAAAAAAAATGGCATTCCCGATGATTTTAAATACCTGGCCGTTATTGAAAGTGGTCTTGAGAATGTGACCTCTCCGAAAGGAGCTAAGGGATTTTGGCAACTATTAAAATCAACCGCCCGTGAGTACGGACTGGAAGTCAATAGGAATGTAGATGAACGCTATCACTTGGAAAAAGCCACACAGACAGCCTGTGACTATATCCTTCGGTCAAAAGAACGGTTTGGTAGTTGGACCTTGGCAGCAGCAGCTTACAACGCTGGAAACAGAGGGGTTTCAAAAAAACTGAAGGTCCAGCGGGTAACAGATTATTACGACCTACTGTTAGGAGAAGAAACTGAACGCTATGTTCCCAGAATGGTCGCTATCAAAGAGATCCTGTCCCATCCTGAGAAATACGGCTTTGTCTTTGACCAAGAAGACTTGTATCAGCCAACACCTGTTACCCTTGTCAGGGTAGACACAGCCATCAGTGACATTGCCCTGTTTTCCAAGAATATGGGCATCAATTATAAACTATTAAAGCGACACAATCCTTGGCTTCGAGAAAATAAATTACATAACCGCTCTGGGAAGGTCTATCAGATCAAACTACCCGCAAAACAATCATAATCCTAAATAACAACCCCGTGAAAATGACCCTAACAACCATTATAACGCTCGTCCTCATTGGACTGTTCGCAGGAATCCTTAGCGGTCTGGTGGGAGTCGGTGGAGGTATCCTGATGGTACCCCTATTTGTATTCGCACTGGGGCTTGGCCAACACGAAGCCCAGGGAATGAGCCTAGCAGTGATGCTTCCCCCAGTAACTTTTCTGGCTGCATACAACTATTACAAGGAAGGTACCATCGACTGGAAGATGGCCCTGATCGTTTCTTTGTTGTTTTTTGTCGGTGGATTTATCGGATCAAAAATAGCCCTACAGATAGACCAACGATTGTTAAAAAAGATGTTTGGTGCTTTTATGTTACTCGTAGCACTAAAGTTGATTTTGAGTAAGTAGCGGGTATGCTTAAAGAATAAGGGGGTCTTGCAAACTGTACAGGGCTACTTTTTAAAAAAAGATTGCTTAAGTTCCTGGAACTCTTGCATAATTTCCTTTACAATATCGCCAGCAGGTTTGATTTCGTTGATTGAGCCGGCAACCTGCCCAATCTCCAATTCTCCTGCCTCTAGGTCTCCTTCAAACATGCCTTTTTTAGCACGTCCGCGACCCAACTTCTCTCTGAGTGCTTCCACACTGGGATTTTTCTGATAGAGCGCCACTAATTCCTCGTAAAACTTGTTTTTAATCAAACGAACAGGGGCCAGTTCCTTCAGGGTCAATTGGGTGTCTCCTTCCCGTACTTTCAATACAGCTTCCTTAAAATGTTTATGGGCGGAGGATTCTTCACTCGCTACAAAACGACTGCCAATCTGTACGGCATCAGCGCCCAAAACCATGGCGGCCAGCATAGACCTACCCGTAGCAATGCCTCCAGCAGCAATTAGGGGAATACGCAATTGTGACTTGACCATGGGTAGCAGGGTAAAAGTGGTTGATTCTTCCCTGCCATTGTGCCCCCCTGCCTCAAAGCCTTCTGCGACCACCGCGTCTACACCAGCCTCCTGAGATTTTAGGGCAAATTTCACACTGCTCACCACGTGAACGACCCGTATCCCATGGGATTGTAAAAAAGACGTCCAGGTCTTGGGATTGCCTGCTGAAGTAAATACGATTTTCACCCCTTCTTCCACAATGACCTCCATCAGTTCCTTGATATTGGGATACAACAGAGGGACATTGACACCAAAAGGATGATCGGTATTTTTTTTACATTGCTGAATGTGTGCTCGCAATACTTCGGGATACATCGATCCAGCCCCTAACAAGCCCAAACCACCAGCGTTGCTGACGGCTGTAACCAGTTTCCAGCCACTGTTCCAGACCATTCCACCCTGGATAATCGGATATTCTATTTGTAAAAGTTCACTTAGGTTGTGCTGCATATTATTTTTTTACAATATTAATAACTTCCGTTTTCGTTCCCATATCCAACGCCACCATATAGAGCCCAGTAACTAGGTCATTCACAACAATAAATGGCTGCTCTTTGGTAACAACACCTGCTCGTTGCTGCTGCCCTAACAGGTTGTAAATAACAAATTCAATGGCATCGGTATCGTCAGGAAAAGAAACCGTTAAAAGATGATTGGTCGGATTGGGAGAAAGCCGCATAGTTCTGCGATCGGCCGTCTGCGTTAACAGTGCCTGGTAGGCCCGTTCAAAATCGGGAATACCATAGCCTTCCTGATCGGTTGGATACTCAAATAAATGGCCAGAATGTTTGACAGCTAGGCCAATCACTGCATTGGTTTCTTGGGGAAAAGCCTGCCATAAGCAAGCCAGGACACCTGCCAGTACAGGGGAGGAAAAAGAAGTTCCATTGCCTCCAATAATGTTGCCATCGGCATTGATAATAGACGTGCCAGCACCCTGGGCACAAACATCGGGTTTCACCCTAGCATCAACGGTGGGACCAAAAGAACTAAAGGCGGCTACTACTTCTGAGGCATCCACAGCCCCAATACTCAATACAGCGGCTGCATCTGCCGGTGCCGTAATATAATGCCAGGTACTACTTCCCTCGTTACCTGCAGAATTGACCAACAACATCCCCCTAGAAAAGGCAATTTCAGCGGCCCGGGAAATAAAGGTGGTACGACCATCCATAGCTGCATAACTGTAATTGTAACGGGGATCATCGAAGGTAGCATAGCCCAACGAAGTATTGATTAGGTCAACACCCAGGCTATCTGCTTTTTCAGCGGCTTCTGCCCAAAGGCTTTCTTCCAAGGGCGTTTCCCGGTTGACATCCTCTGTGATAAAAAGATAGTAGGCCGCATCGGGAGCAGTTCCTACAAACTGACCTTCTAGATAGCCGGCCATCGTTGACAACACTGCCATTCCGTGGTAATTCCCTGTAAAATAATTATGGCTTCTATTTACAAAATCATAGCCACCCAACAGCTGTTGTTTCGATCGCATACGATCAAAGGCTGTATGGGTATCTACCTGGGGGAAACCTGCGTCTATAACAGCGATTTGTATACCAGCTCCTGTAAAACCACGTTGGTGGAGTGCGCCGCCTTTTAGCATGTCTATCTGGTTGGTTGCCAGTCCATAATCAAGGTCTGTATGCAAAGCCCATTTATCAAGGTGCGAAGGCTTTGCCCTGGGAAGGGCTTGTCGGCCGTTGGCATTCAAAGTCTTGTCGGCAAAGTCAACACTGGCCACAAAAGAAAGGTTTAACAAGTTTTTGACAGCGCTTTCCGTTCCTTGCAGGTGCAGGGCATTTAACCATTTTGACCGCGCCAATACGCTAATCCCAGGAGCCGCCTTAACCTGTTCAATATAAGATGCTTCGATGGGTACGTCTTTAAAATCCAAGGAAATATGTTGTCTTTCTCTGCGATCCAGGGCACGTTGAGAGAGCATCATCAACGGAGATTCTATAAAAGTAGGCGCCATAGGTTTGTCTGCAAAATAGACCCAGGCATCTTGTGTTTGGGCATGGAGGTCGGTGAGTACAATCAGCAATAGCGTAAAAAACAACTTAGGTCGCATTCAACTTTTATTTTGGAATATACAACTAAAAAATTTAATTAAAAATCTGTAAAGATTCCTCTTTCTGGTTAAGAGATCACCCCGGAACCCAGTAGCTCCCCTTTGTGGTACCAGGCAACAAATTGCCCTTCTGCGATGGCCGATTGGCAGTTTACAAAGGCTACGTACATTCCTTTACCAACCTTGTGTAAGGTAGCTGCTTCCAAGGGTTGCCGATAGCGAATTCGGGCCTTTACTTTCATGCTTTCTCCTTCCTGCAAGGCAAGGTCTGTACGAATCCAGTGCAATTCTTCATTACTGACAAAGAGTGTATCCCTGTATAAACCCGGGTGTTCTTTGCCCTCGCCTGTATAGAGTATATTTTCGCGTACGTCAGTATCGATAACAAATAGGGGTTCCTGGGTACCGCCCACGGCCAGTCCTTTGCGCTGCCCTTTGGTAAAATAATGCGCGCCCTGGTGGGCACCTACTACTTTGCCATCTTCTCGGCTATAGGTGTATTTTTTGGCAAAATACGCCAGGGAAGCTTCCTGGTTCTCAAAAGAAGGGGTCGGTTGATGGTAGGCCTTGTGATCAGTGGGTATCTGGATAATATCGCCCGTGCTGGGTTGTAGTTGCTGTTGCAAAAATTCAGGCAAACGGACCTTTCCGATAAAACACAAGCCCTGGGAATCCTTTTTGTCAGCAGTAATCAGGCCCTGCTCTGCGGCAATGTTCCTGACTTCTGGCTTGGTCAATTCACCCAATGGAAACAGGGCTTTTGACAATTGTTGTTGGGACAATTGGCACAGAAAATAGGACTGATCTTTATGTACATCCTTCGCAGCGACCAAGCTATAAATCGTTTCGCCGTCAACCTTATGGGATGCTTTACTACAATAATGACCTGTGGCAACATAGTCGGCACCCAACCCGAGGGCTATCTCCAAAAAAACATCGAATTTAATATCGCGGTTGCACAATACATCAGGGTTAGGAGTTCTCCCCTTTTCATACTCACCAAACATATAGTCAACAATGCGTTCCTTGTATTGTACACTCAGGTCGACCACCTGGAAGGGTATGCCTAATTTTTCAGCTACAATCATAGCATCATGGCTATCCTCCAACCAGGGACACTCATTGGAAATGGTCACTGAATCATCGTGCCAGTTCTTCATAAAAAGACCAATGACCTCATAGCCCTGTTGTAACATCAGGTAGGCAGCCACACTGCTGTCTACTCCTCCGGACAAACCAACAATTACACGTTTCATCTGTTAATTTTTATGCTGTCAACCCCAGCCTAATTAATCTCTTATAGGCAATTTTCACTGTGAATTCAGCCAAAATATCCACGAATAATCGCCCAATAAAAAGGGGGTGTAAAGATACTGAATCCTTTTTGAATCCCTAAGATCTTTCAGAATAAGGACATAAAAAAAGCCTGTCATATGCGACAGGCTCTCCACTTGTAAGTAGATAAAATAAAAAGTTATGCAACTTTCACATTTACTGCGTTCATTCCTTTTCTACCTTCCTGTAGGTCAAATGTAACCTCATCTCCTTCGCGCACTTCATCTTCCAATCCGGAAATGTGTACAAAATACTCTTTGCCCGAACCTTCTTCTGTGATAAAACCAAATCCTTTGGTCTCGTTGAAGAATTTAACTGTTCCTTTGTTCATTGTGATTATTTAAAATTATTATATTGGGTTCAAAGATAGTCTTTTATAAC
>JASMME010000040.1 GCA_030748365.1 Lutibacter sp. | reverse complement strand
CTTATTATTTTTGAAAGGAACTTCATGTTATAGGCTAACAACTGATTAAATGGTGTAAAAATATTGGTCCGGGTACCTTGGTAGCCGCTGCTTTTATAGGCCCAGGAACGGTTACTGTATGTACCTTGGCAGGCGTTTCTTATGGCTATCAACTTCTTTGGGCCATGACATTGTCTATAGTGGCAACCATCGTATTGCAAGAAATGGCGGCCCGTATTGGCATCATCACCCAACAAGGACTGGCAACGCTTATCAAAGATACCCTGCCTAACCCGGCGCTTAAAAAGGGGGCGTTGTTCTTAATCCTGTCAGCCATCGTATTGGGCAATGCGGCCTATGAGGCCGGTAATATCACCGGGGCTTCTTTGGGCCTTACCGGCTTGTTTGGCGGTGGGGGAGATCGCTATTACCCACTCCTGATTGGTCTGATCGCTTTTGGCTTGCTTTATATAGGAAATTACCGAATACTGGAACGCTGCCTCATTGGGCTTGTACTGCTTATGAGTGTTTCCTTTCTGTTAACCGCTATGCTTACCAAACCGGATGTCTGGGCCTTGCTTAAAGGGATGTTTGTCCCGGTGGTTCCTTCGGACAGTTTGCTGACCATTATAGCCTTGATAGGGACCACTGTGGTACCCTATAACCTCTTTTTACATGCGGCCCTGGTCAAAGAGAAATGGCAAGGAGTCGATCAGTTGCCCTTGGCGCGAAAGGATACCGTTATATCCATCGTTTTGGGGGGATTGGTCTCCATGGGTATCATGGTGGCAGCCTCGGCGATTGAGACGGACCAAGTAAAGGGCATAGCAGACCTAGCCAAAGGCCTACAGCCTTTGTATGGAAGGTTCGCCGGTATTTTTCTGGGCATTGGTCTTTTTGCGGCCGGCATTACTTCGACGGTTACAGCGCCCCTGGCCGCCGCTTATGTGGCCTCGAATTGTTTTGGATGGAAGATCGATCTAAAAGGTGGGCGGTTCAGGGCCTCCTGGATGTTGATCTTGTTGACTGGCATTGCGACAGCTTCTCTGGAAATTAGCCCCATAGAACTCATTCGTTTTGCGCAGGTAGCCAACGGGCTCTTATTGCCCGTAATTGTACTGTTCCTTTGGTGGATCGTCAACCGGTCTGAGCTACTGGGGGATTTTAAAAATACAAGATGGCAAAATATACTAACCGCTATGATTGTATTGGGCTGCTTTGTATTGGGCATAAAAAGCATTGCCAAAGTGCTTGCCTTACTTTAAATTACCACAATCGATAGATGATAGCTATTAATAGTGACCTGGGAGAAGGTCTTGACAATGAAGCCATGCTACTGCCTTATATACACAGTTGCAATATTGCCTGTGGGGGACATGCAGGGAACGCAGCACTTATGCGAAAGGTGTCCAAACTCGCCATAAAACACCAGGTGCAAATTGGGGCCCACCCTTCCTATCCTGACAAGCGGCATTTTGGACGAAAAACCGTCCGGATGACTGCTGAGGACTTTGTAAACACCATCGCTACACAGGTAGCTTCCTTGGATAGGATCCTCACCGATATCGGCGGCAAACTCCACCATATCAAAGCACATGGAGCCCTCTACCACGACCTATGTAAGGAGGCGGTCTTATCCCAGCATTATTTGAGGGCCATCAGCCCCTATAAAGAAACAGTCAGCCTCTATGTACCTTGGAAGTCAGTGATTGAGACAATGGCCCTTCAACAAGGTTTTACCACGGTTTGTGAGGCCTTTGCCGACCGGAATTACCATACGGACCTGTCCTTGGTTTCCCGCCGAGATCCACAGGCCCTGATCAGTGATCCTAGGTTGGTAATAAAGCAGGTGCTGACCATGGTAGAAAGCCAGCAAGTACGCTGTGTTAACGGTTCCCTGGTTCCGCTAAAAGCAGCCACTTTTTGTATCCATTCAGACACGGAGAATGCGCCAGAGATTGCCAGGCAGCTGTACCAACATTTTAACAAGGATACATGAGTGCTTACCAACTGACATACCAAGCCTATGGAGCAGGAGCCGTATTGGTGGGGTGGCCTGCCAAAATAGCACCGGAGATACTGGATGATATTCGCTGTTTTATAAGCTTTCTTAAGGAGGCTTCTGTGCCGGGAATACTGGAATGGAATAGCAGTTATTGTTCCGTGTTGATCGTGTTCAACCCTATGAAAACCAACTACCAAGCCCTAATAACTTTGTTAAAGACCTACCGAAGTGTTTCACAGGATAGCAGCGAGATTGTGCCGCCTCCTTGTTGGGAGATTCCGGTTTGTTATGAGCCCCCTTATGCGATTGATCTGCCTGATGTGGCCAAGGAGATAGGAATGGATATCCAATCGCTTATCAGTTTGCATACAGGGACTGAATACAGGGTGTATGGCATCGGGTTTTTACCTGGCTTCCTTTACCTGGGAGGCCTGCCAACGTCCTTGCACTTGCCAAGGAAAACCATGCCAATAGCCGTACCGAAGGGGGCAGTCGCCATTGGTGGCCAGCAAACGGGGGTCTATCCAAAGGATGCTCCGGGTGGCTGGCATGTGATTGGGCAAACTCCGCTAACCTTGTTCAACAGCAAGGAAAGCCCTCCTTGCCAGGTTGCGGTAGGGGATGCTGTTCGTTTTAGGGAGATAGACAGTCAGCAATATAAGACACTGCACAAGCAAGTAGAACAGGGGGCATATCCACTTAAAAAGTATGGCCAATGATTCAGGTATTACATCCCGGTTTATACACCAGTATCCAGGACTTGGGTAGGCTTGGTTACCGCCATATAGGTGTACCTACTAGTGGGCCCATGGACACGGTGTCAGCAGAACTGGCCAATGCCCTGCTCAACAATGATCCGAATGATGCCCTTATGGAGATCACCATGCTGGGGCCTAGGTTGCATTTTTTGGAAGCCGCTACCATGGTGCTGACTGGTGCGGAAATGTCAGCCAGAATCAACGACAAAGTCCTGCTGACAAACAAGCCTTATACGGTGGCTTCCGGAGATATCTTGTCCTTTGGGAGGCTCCGTCAGGGTATGCGCTGTTATTTGGCAGTCAAAGGCGGTTTTAGTGCGCACAAGGTCATGGGAAGCCGTTCCATGTATGCCGGGATTACCGAAAGTGGTCGTTTAAAGGCCCATGAGGTTATTTCCTTTGTGTCATCGAACGCCCTTATAGAGCCTGGTTCAGTAGGGAAGGGGCGGGTCAGTCCCCACCATACTTTTTTCCACAACGCTACACTACCCGTATACAAAGGGCCCGAATTTGACTTGTTTTCCGCCCGGCAACAATCAATACTGACGAGCCGTCAGTTTACGGTGTCTAACCACAGCGACCGTATGGGGTATCAGCTAAACGAAGCTGTTTTTAAGCATCGTAAGTCTATGATCACCAGTCCGGTACTTCCCGGCACCGTGCAGTTGACTCCTGCGGGTAAATTAGTCATTCTGATGAAGGATGCCCAGACTACCGGAGGCTATCCGAGGATCTTCCAGCTTCCGGAAAGTTCCCTGGCCATGGTGGCCCAGAAAAAACCGGGTGATCCACTTGGGTTTGGCCTCTTGTAAGGGCTAAAATACCTATCTTTACATCGAAGATTCCCTTATTACACCGCATTAAAAGTATCCTTATGCTAAAACGAAATTTCTTCCTGGTTTTCTCTGTACTACTACCCCTGATCCACTTGTTTGCCAACCCAATAGATACCTTACAAGTTTTTAGTGAGGCCATGGAAAAAGAGGTCCCGAACCTAGTGATTCTTCCAAATACTTATGAAAATAGCAAGGCAAATTTACCGGTACTATACCTGTTGCACGGTGCAGGCGATCAGTATACTACCTGGCTGGACAAAGCCCCTGAGCTACAGGCTTATGCCGATACCTACCAAATGATTATCGTATGCCCTGACGGGGGAGGGACCAGTTGGTATCTCGACAGCCCGATAGACGAGACGATGCGTTATGAAACCTATCTTTCCAAAGAGTTGATCAGGGCCGTGGATGAGCGTTACCGAAGCCTTGCAGACCGTTCCGGTAGGGCGATTACCGGACTGAGTATGGGCGGACACGGGGCTTTTTTCCTCGCTTTTCGCCATCCGGATATTTGGGGAGCTACCGGCAGTATGAGTGGAGGGGTGGATATCCGTCCTTTTCCCAATGGCTGGGACCTTCCCAAACGCCTCGGTAGCCAAGAGAGGTACCCGGAACACTGGGAGCAACATACGGTGATCAATCAGCTGGCTTCCTTACAAGACCATCACCTAGAGATTTTGTTTGATTGTGGGCTTGATGATTTCTTTTTAGAAGTCAACCGTGCCTTGCACAAAGCCCTGGTTTCCGAGGGTATTCCACATGCGTATACCGAACGTCCGGGCAGTCATAACTGGGAATACTGGACACAGCATATAGAATACCAACTATGGTTTTTTCATCGTTTTTTTCAATCCAAAACCCGTTGAGCCATGCCCAAACTCTTTTCATACGGTACCCTGCAGTTGCCCCAGGTACAAAAGACCCTTTTTGGTAGGGAATTGGTCGGTCATAAGGATTTGTTGAGAAAATACCGTCTTTCAGACATTGAAATCACCGATCCTGAGGTACTGGCCCTGAGCGGGCAGCGTCACCATCCCATATTGGAATATACCGGCGATCCGCAAGACAGTGTAGCGGGTAGCTTATTGGAACTTACCGAGGAGGAGATCCTACAGGCAGACAGTTATGAAGTAGCGGCCTACCGGCGGGATCGTCTGGTCTTTGCGTCAGGTGAAACCGCTTATGCTTACCTGAAAAACGAAGCTTTTTTCCATGATGATACTTAGCAGGGCCACCGATATAGAAACCTTAAGAGGGATCATTGCCCTACAGGCAGCCAACCTTGAAAAAGCGCTGACTCCGGAGGCCCTGAGAAAGGAGGGCTTTGTGACCGTGGTACACGACCTGGCTAGCTTGTCCGCTATTTGTGGTGATTTTCACCATATCGTAGCCAAAGACCCTAGCGGACAGGTGCAGGGTTATGTATTGGTGATGCTTCAGGCGTACCGGAATAGCATTCCGATTTTGCAGCCTATGTTTCGCAAGATCGATACCCTGGTGTTTGATGGCAAAGCACTGGCTGGAAGTCGGTATATGGTAATGGGGCAGGTCTGTATTGCAAAGAATTACCGGGGGCAAGGATGGTTTAAGGCCTTGTATGACAGACTGTTCGATGAGTTGCGGGGGCATTTCGACTATATAATCACGGAAGTATCGGACAGGAATCCACGTTCGCTATCGGCCCATCATAAAATCGGGTTTCAAACGATTTGCCAGGATACCGCTGGGGGTGAAACATGGCATTTGCTGTTGCATAAGATGTATTGAGAGGGCTTATTTTTTACAAGAAATTTTACCATTTGGTAGTAATTCGACAATAATTATATATATTTAAAAAACGTTATTTCACGAATAATCAGGTAAGTATTTACCAACCTAATCCGTATATTATGTTACAAACAAACGCTGCATTGACAGCAGCTGCAAGGGATTCCTTGTCAGAGAGGTGGGGACTGGCCATCGGTGTGTTTTTCGTCTATTTTATGACCCTGGTAGCCATTAGTCTTATTCCAGTGGCAGGAAGCATTCTTCAATTAATCATCGCAGGTCCGCTGGGACTGGGTGTTGCTATTTTTTCAAAGGCCATTGCCCGTAAAGAAGCGGCCGATATCGATCAGCTATTTCAGGGATTTCAGCAATTTGGGAGGGCGTTGGTAAGCTATCTGTTAATGACACTTTTTGTTTTTTTAGGGATGCTTTTATTGATTATTCCAGGTATCATACTCGCCCTCGCATATTCTCAGGTATTTTATATTTTGTCGGATGATGAGACGATCAGTCCCATGGAAGCGCTCAATAAGAGCAAGGAAATGATGCAGGGCTATAAATGGAAGTACTTTCTACTGGCACTCCGGTTTTTGGGCTGGTTCTTATTGTGTATACTGACCCTGGGTATTGGTTTATTGTGGCTGATGCCTTATGTACAGGTGAGCTACGCCACTTTTTACGAGGCACTCAAAAAGCAGTCAGCAACTGTTGTATAAAAAAAAGGGGCGCTCATAGCGCCCCTTAGTCATTGTTAGAATACCTATTCTACGATAAACTTTCCTTTCATAATACCGTAATGTCCTGGGAAACTACAGATAAAGTCATAAGTGCCCGGGGCTGGCGCTGTAAAGGTGATGGTATCACTTTCACCACCGCCAATTAATTTGGTATGGGCAATGACCTCATTGCCTTCTGGAATATATTCCAGATCTATTGCCGCCATGGCTTCCTCAGCAAAAGTGGGTATATCAACCCCTTGCTGTAACAATACAAAGTTGTGTCCCATGACATTTTTAGCCATGGTTCCGGTATGGATCAGGGTCAACGCGATGGTTTGTCCGGCCTGAGCCTTTAGTACTGCTTTGTCAAATTGCATCTGGTCATTGGACGACAATTCAATGGTAAGGGTCTCAGCTGATGTAGATACCGGTGCAGCTGCTTCTTTGGGTGTTTGGGTTTCCACTGCTGGTTTGGAAACCTCTTTTTTACCTTCCTTGTTACCGCAAGCACTTGCGACTACGACCAAGGATAGGATACATAGAATTTTTCTCATGATGTATTAATTTGTTGTTTGTTGTGTTATAAAAGCTGGTACCTGTGCCCTTCATTGGCTAGGGTACTCACTTTCTTTGTGCAAAGATACATCAATTTATATAGAATCAATATAAATAAGATAAAAATAATAGGGGGGATGTTGGCGGTAAAACCAATGGTAAGGTACTGTTTTATGAGGTATTGAAAAATTATCAGCTCATATATGTACTAGGGTATAGGCACTGTATGTCAAATACTTAAAAAATTCTACTAAAAATTAAAAGGAAAATAACAATTGTACAAGGTCTGAACCAAGGAGTCTCTTATCTTAGGCATATATAAAGGCCTATTGCTTGTCAAGAAAGCCAATTATCAACCAATATCAAGACCCATGAAAACAAGTATCATTACGGCTGTTTTGTCTGTTGCTTTTCTCGTCTCCTGTCAGGGACCGGCCGACAACACACAGAACAACCAAGAAACATTTGAACAACATGTAGCAGATTTTAAAAGTCATTTTCTGGAAGGATTTGCGAGTAAAAACCTGGAATTACAGCATCAATTTTTTGCTGATTCTGTGCAATGGAGTGGTCCGACCGACCTGCTAAACCAATCAAAAGGCAAGGCTGAATTGATGGAAGTCATCGCGTATTACCACGAACACTTTGACAATATTGAATTTACGGACGGGGCCTATTATGGAGGAAGCCTTTACAGTACGGAAGAAACCTCGGATTCCCCGGACAATATTCGAATCTATGGAAACTGGAAGTCTACCCACAAAGCCTCCGGAAAACAGGTTCTTCATAAATGGTATGCCTTTATGAGTTTTGACAAAGATGGCAGGGTCTACCAAATAAACGATTGGTTTAACGTAAGCGGAATACCCTTACAAGTCAGCGGTGAATTGGTGGTGGAAGAATAGACTTTCTACGAATTTTTAAACAACACAGTATAATTATTAACCAATACATTTTATCAGATGAAAAAATACTTATTATCGGCCCTTTGCCTGCTGTTTTCAGGGATGGCCATACACGCACAAATCCTGGTGATGGACATCATACAGGTAAAAGAGGGGATGGAAGCGGATTACGAAGCCGTAGAAGCCTTTGTATCGCCAATTCAGGAAGCGGCCGTTGCCCAGGGCAGGAAACTCGGATGGTTTGTCTTTAAAAGACTGTCTGGAGGAGATTTAACGGTTATTAAAGACAGGGGGATAGGCGATTATATGCTGATCAATGTCTATAAAGACGAAGCACAACGGGCAGCAGATGACTGGAATGACTATACAGCCATCGCCCAAAAGGTGTATAAAGGCAAGATGCGTACGGCCAAGATCGATCGAAGAATGGCTACGCTTATTGAGCCTAGAAAAGATACCAGGACCTATGTATTGGAGAATATCTACTTTACCAAGGCACACCGCACAGTTTTGGGAGATACGATTTCGGTGTTTCCGGCCCAACAACTGAACGAGGACTACGAACAGTATGAAATGGAGGTCTTTAGGCCTGTATTTGAGGATATGATCCTGGCTGGCGCCCATAGAATGTGGCATTTTAACAGGATTGTTCTACGGAGTGAGAATGCGTATCAAAACCTGACCCATATTATTTTTAACAAAACAGCTAAGGGCAGCTATACGGCCCCCGAGGATTTTAAAACCAGTAAATTGATGGAGCTGGGTATAAAAGCTAGAAAAGGTTTTGATGTGGGACTTATGAAGTTAATTCTGTTTCAGCGATAGTTCTTAAATAATTGCTACGAACCGGTTAAATCACAACCAGACGACCAAACTGCTATCAAGTGGTTTGGTCTTTTTTTAATGCCTGACGTAGTAGGGTATGTTGTACCTGGCGGGTTTTTAAATGTTCTATTTAACATAATAATAATTATGATACAAAATAAGTAGTCATAATTTCATTATGTAAAATGGCTTTATAGCTATAATGTATCACGCTTTATTGTAGTAAATTATAAATTATTTTCATAATCCATACTTTGATTCAATACACGAACAATTAAAATATCAATATCGGTACTTATATAAAAAATAGTGTGGGATTTATACGAAAACCGCTTTAATGAAAACATAAGATCTGAAGCATCTCGTCCAAGATTAGCATTATCAGCCAATACTTGAAAAAGGGTATGCATTCCTAGTAAATATGTTTGAGCTTGCTCTAAACCAAATCTTTCTATACCATATTCATACATTTTGGCAAGATCTATTTCGGCTTTTCCAGATACTTTATAAACGCCCATCAGCTCGCATACGTTCTTCAACTTCTTTCATAATATCAGGAACGGATTTAGTGCTAATACCACTATCCATACCTTCAGTTATGGCAGCTTTAAGAGTTGAAAATTTAGCATTTTTTGCATGATATTGTGTAATAAATTTATTGTGGTTTCATTTCTTTCCAATTTATTTTCAAATATTTTGTGCTTTTATTGGAAAATTCCTTACAAGAATGGATTT
>JASMME010000402.1 GCA_030748365.1 Lutibacter sp. | reverse complement strand
AATGCCATTTAGAGGTTGTTTAATTCCTAAATCATTTAATATTTTACTAAACAAATTTCTATCTTCAGCTAGATCAATAGATTGTGTAGAAGTTCCTAAAATATTAATATCTGCATCTTTTAATTGTTTTGCAATTTTTAAAGGTGTTTGTCCTCCAAATTGAACAAATACACCCAGAACTTCCCCGTTTTCTGATTCCTTATTATGTATCTCTATTACGCTTTCTGCCGTTAATGGTTCAAAATATAATCGGTCAGCAGTATCGTAGTCAGTAGAAACAGTTTCTGGATTACAATTAATCATAATCGTTTCAATGCCAAGTTCTTTAAGACCATATACAGCATGAACGCAGCAATAATCAAATTCAATACCTTGTCCAATTCTGTTTGGTCCGCCACCCAATATAATGACTTTTTTTCTGTTTGTAGGTTTTGCTTCACAATACTTATTATTATGAAAATTCCAATCATAGGAAGAATAGAAATACGGAGTTTTAGAGTTAAA
>JASMME010000401.1 GCA_030748365.1 Lutibacter sp. | reverse complement strand
TAAAAAAAGGAGGGAGTGCTCATAGTTTTGGTATTCATGTAGCACAAATGGCTGGTATGCCAAGTAGTATTGTAAAAAGAGCCAATACTATTATGCAACAATTAGAGAGTTCTCTTTCAGCAAATGAATTGAAAGAAAAATCAAAAAAGATTAGTAAAAAGGATGATTTCCAACTGAGTTTTTTTAAACTAGATGACCCAGTATTAATTCAAATAAGAGAGGAGCTTTTGGATATTGATATTAACACACTTACTCCTGTTGAAGCGCTATTAAAACTTAATGAGATTAAAAAGCATATCGGAAAGAAATAAAAGAGTTTCTGAGCTTTGCAAAAACGAATATTTAATTAAATTTGCCACCCATTTGCGAGTGTAGCTCAGGGGTAGAGCATCACCTTGCCAAGGTGAGGGTCGTGGGTCCGAATCCCATCACTCGCTCAAAGATCCCTCTTTTTTTGAGGGATTTTTTACTACCAGCCCAGATGGTGGAATTGGTAGACACGTTGGACTTAAAAT
>JASMME010000400.1 GCA_030748365.1 Lutibacter sp. | reverse complement strand
ACCAGAAACATCAGTGAAAGATGCTCTAATGTTCTCTTTACCAGTAAAAGCACCATAACCATTAAAATCTATACCTCTTCTTCCGATAGTATAATCGATTCTAGGGTCTAGTGGACCTGTATGAGGAGTAAATGCTTCACTTGTTTCAACACCATAATCATTAGTTATGTCAGTAGTCATCCAAGTATCAAGTGGTGGTAAACCATCTGCACCTGTTTGGAAAGCATTTGCTAAATCTTGTGTTGGTTGGTAAAAACCACAACACATTCCACCTGTCATAGGTCCTATAGGCCAGTTTAATGTCCCACCCATATTACCTTGGAAAGATTGACCAGAATCTGCTGCGAATTGGATAGCAAAAATATGCTCTGATCCATTTTCTCCATCAGTTCTAAAATTACCAAAGTAGTCAGAAAGAAGAGCATATTGCCCTGAATTAATAACTGCATCTAAATTAGAAGCAGCTGATGCCCATTTACCTTGGTGAAGCTGAGCTTTACCTAGATATGCTTGAGCAGTTG
>JASMME010000003.1 GCA_030748365.1 Lutibacter sp. | reverse complement strand
CCAGCTCCATAAAAATAAATCTTATCTACCCGTTTCCTAAATCTGTAGACATCATAGTTGTTCACTATTTGCTCCTTAATTATATTGCTGTCTAAAATTTGAGGATTTAAACCTAAAGTTTGTGTCTCAAAAGCTACATCTCCTTTTTCATTTCTACCTTTCTCTCCAAAGTAAATCCCCCCGGTAAGTTCTCGTAAGAAAACAAGGTCGGTACCTTCAATCCGTTCTCTTTTCAGGGGCGAATTATCGATCAGTGAAGGAAAGGTAAAGGTTGGACGAACGTTGGCAAACAAACCGAGTTTTTTTCGCATGGCCAGCAATCCCTGTTCGGGACGTACTTTTGCAGAAGGATCATTGTCAAAACGCGGATGTCCGATGGCACCAAACAACACCGCATCAGCATTGACACATACCTCGTGGGTTTCATCAGGATAAGGATTCCCGACCGCCTCAATGGCAGCCGCACCGGTAAGGGCCGGGGTCCATTGTATGTCGTGGTTGAACTTAGCCGCCACGGCATCACAGACCTTTACTGCCTGATCGATCACCTCTGGACCGATACCGTCTCCTGCTAAGAGCGCTATGTTTAATTTCATGTATGTGGTAATTTAATAGTAAATATTTAACATCTTTTGGGTGGCCTTTATGGCCGATACCGTTTGGTCCGAATCCAATCCCCGGGTGATAAAAGTCTTCTCCGCTGTTTCCCAGGTTATAATGGTTTCACAAAGCGCATCGGAAGTGCTTCCCGGAGGAATTCTAACGGCATAATCGATCAATTTGGGCAATGCCATTCCTTTGCGTTGGTATATTTTTTTAAGGGCATTCATAAAGGCATCGAACTGGCCATCTCCCTGTGCGTGTTCCTGCATCAGTTCCCCGTCTATTTTCACGGCAACAGTTGTGGAGGGTTTCAATCCCTTTGAGTGGGTAAGCACGTACGATTCTACTGTGATCCGCTCTTGGTAAGCACCGCTGTGCAAGACATCCGAAATAATATAGGGTAGATCTTCCCTGGTTACCAGCTCCTTTTTATCGCCCAGTTCAATGATGCGCTGGGTCACCTTTTTAAGGTCTTCCTCTTTGAGGGTTAGGCCTAGTTCTTGCAGGTTTTTCTCTATGTTCGCCTTGCCAGAAGTTTTTCCCAGGGCGTACTTGCGTTTTCTACCAAAACGCTCGGGCATCAGGTCATTGAAATACAAGTTGTTTTTATTATCTCCGTCTGCGTGGATACCAGCTGTTTGGGTAAATACATTTTCACCCACGATGGGTTTATTAGCGGGTATGCGGAAACCTGAAAATGCTTCGATCAGTTTGCTTACAGAATACAGGGAGCTCTCTTTAACTGAGGTACACACCTGGTCTTTAAAAAAATCGTTGATAACAGCCACCACACTGGCCAGGGGTGCATTGCCAGCGCGTTCTCCCATACCGTTTATAGTTAGGTGTAGCCCGTGGGCGCCAGCGCTGATGGCTTCCATGACATTGGCCACGCCTAAGTCATAATCATTATGGGCATGGAAATCTAGATGGAGCGTTGGATACTTTTCAGAAATCTCAGAGAAAAAAGCCTGGGTTTCACCCGGGGTAAGAACCCCCAACGTATCGGGCAATAAGATTCGTTGTACGGGCTGTGTGGTCAAAAAATCGAGAAACTCAAATACATAGTCCTTGGAATGACGCATACCATTGCTCCAATCTTCCAGGTACACATTGGTTTGTATACCCGCCTGTACTGCGAGGTCAATAACCTCCCCGATGGCTGAAAAGTGTTGCTCTGGTGTTTTTTTAAGTTGGTGGGTCAGGTGGTTCAACGAGCCTTTGGTAAGCAGGTTCTGCACCCGGGCACCTGTCTTTTTCATCCAGTCTATAGAACTACCTCCATCGACAAAGGTCAACACCTCAACCCGATCCAGGTAACCTTGTTCTCCAGCCCATTGGGTAATGGCCTCCACGGCTTCAAATTCACCTTTGGAAACCCTTGCTGAAGCGATTTCGATTCTGTCAATGTTCAGTTCATCCAGCAACAGTCTGGCAATGGTCAGTTTTTCTGATACCGTAAAAGATACCCCGGAGGTTTGTTCCCCATCCCGGAGTGTCGTATCCATAATTTCTATCTTTCTGGCCATATCTACCCTAAATTAGGTTGCTAAAAAGGTCTTTTCTGTGCAAATGACCTGATCTCATCTGTGAGTTTGGTCAGGTAATCAATGTCGTCAAAACCATTGAGCATATTTTGCTTTTTATAAGCGTTTATCTCAAAGGATTCTACCAAACCCGTGGCGGGTAGGCTGATGGTTTGTGAGGGTAAGTCCACTTCCAATACTGTAGCAGGATCGGCCTCAATAGCCTTGAATATTTCTGTCAAAAAAGAAGGGCTGACCTGCACGGGTAAGACCCCAACATTCAAGCAGTTATTCCTAAATATATCGGCAAAAAAACTGGAAACCACACAACGGAAACCATAGTCGTAGACAGACCAAGCAGCGTGTTCCCGGGAAGAGCCTGAACCAAAATTCTTGCCACCTACCAGGATCTTTCCACGATAGACCGGGTTGTTGAGGACAAAATCTTTTTTCGGACTGTTATCAGGATGGTAGCGCCAGTCCCGGAAGAGGTTGTCTCCAAAGCCCTTACGTTCTGTAGCCTTTAAAAACCTGGCTGGAATGATCTGATCGGTATCAACATTCTCAATGGGCAGTGGTACTGCCGTACTTTTCAATATCTCAAATTTATCGTAAGCCATGTGTAATGTCTTGGTGGGTTATGCAAGCCCGTTAACTGTTATTTATCGCTGGTCAACAAGGTTCTTGGATCGGTCACCACCCCTGTAACGGCCGTTGCAGCCGCAACCAAAGGGCTGGCCAGCAGGGTTCTTGATCCGGGTCCTTGTCTACCTTCAAAGTTCCTGTTGGACGTACTAACTGCAAGCTTACCTGCAGGCACCTTATCATCGTTCATGGCCAAACAGGCAGAACAACCGGGTTCACGCAATTCAAAACCAGCCTCGGTAATGATATCGAACAAGCCTTCTTTTTTTATTTGTGCTTCTACCAGGTGAGATCCCGGCACGAGCCAGGCAGTAATTTCCTCCTTTTTCTTGCGCCCCTTAACCACAGAAGCAAAGGCCCTAAAATCTTCAATTCGGCCGTTGGTACAACTTCCCAGGAACACATAGTCTACCTTCTTGCCAATCATGGGTTCACCCTCATGGAATTTCATATAAGTCAATGACTTCAGGTAGGTGTCTACATCTCCTTCCACATCAGCGGCACAGGGCACCGTGCTGGAAACCCCTACCCCCATACCTGGATTGGTTCCGTAGGTAATCATGGGTTCTATATCCGCTGCATCAAAGGTTAGTTCTTTGTCAAAAACAGCGTCTTCATCGGTATACAGTTCTTGCCAGTATGCCATCGCCCTGTCCCAATCGGCACCCTTTGGGGTATGGGTACGTCCTTTCAGGTAGGCAAAGGTCTTTTGGTCTGGGGCAATCATACCGCCACGGGCCCCCATCTCAATACTTAGGTTACAGACAGTCATCCGGCCTTCCATACTCATATCGCGAAAGACGGAACCCGCATATTCCACAAAATAGCCGGTAGCACCAGAAGTGGTCAGTTGAGAAATGATAAACAGGGCAACATCTTTGGGGCCTACACCAAAACCAAGTGATCCGTCTATCTGAATACGCATTTTCTTAGGCTTGGGCTGCATGATGCACTGGGTAGACAGTACCATCTCTACTTCAGAAGTTCCTATACCAAAAGCAATGGCACCAAAAGCACCATGGGTAGAGGTATGGGAATCACCACAAACGATGGTGGCTCCAGGAAGGGTAATCCCATTTTCAGGACCTACCACATGTACTATCCCGTTACGCTTATGCCCAAGTCCCCAGTGAGAGATACCCCATTCAGACGCATTTTCCTCCAGGGCTTTTAGCTGATTGGCAGACAGCGGGTCTGCCACCGGCAAGTGTTGATTAATGGTCGGGGTATTGTGATCGGCCGTCGCAAAGGTTTTGTCTGGGAACAATACGGTGTTACGCCTGTTTTTTACACCCAAAAAAGCCACAGGGCTGGTGACCTCGTGAATAAAATGTCGATCGATAAACAAAACATCGGGTCCGGCTGTTATCTTCTGGACCACATGGGCATCCCAAACTTTGTCAAATAGTGTCGCACTCATTGTATAAAGTATGTTTTTCAAAAAACACAACACCTTACTTGTACGGTGTTGTGTTGAACTTGCAAATTTATAAAATAACTGCTGTTAACTGATAATAAATAAAGAGATTCAATGGATAATTAAGGGATTTAACAGATTTTAGTGAATCTGTTACATTATCATCAAAAAACAAGCTGTAAATACCCCCATCCTGCGACTATTTCAGTTATCAAAGGGGCAATGCCACTGGGTTGGTCTGCCTAATCAAGGTCTTTCATATACCCTAACATAGTCAATGAGCATCTTTTGTGAGCGCATGTCGGCATCCATGCCATGGGCACCTCCCCAACCGCCACCCATGGCGAGGTTCAGGATAATGTTTTGTGGTTTGGAAAAAGGCCAGGCCCAGTCAGAAGTGGTGTCTTCATAGGTAAAATAGTGCTGATCATCGACAAAAGCCTTGATGCCTTCCGGTGTCCATTCCACGGCATAGGTGTGATAGTCCTCATACATGTTTTTTACCGGGAGGGTACTCGTGGGCTGATTGCCCAGTTTAAAATAATAGGCACGGCAATGTGCTGATGCATGGGCAATGCCATCACCGGTGGCATCGTCCATTTCATAGCCTACACTTTCCATGATATCAATCTCACCACAATAGGGCCACGACAGTTCATCGACATAGGCATCTCCCAAGGTCCAGCCAGCGGCCCAATTGCCTCTTTTGGGAGGTACTTTGGCGCGGAATTCTATCTTCCCATAAAGAAAACTAACCTTGCCACGGGTGGTCAACCTGGCCGAGGTCCAAGCGGCACCCTGGTCATCCTTTCTGGCTTCGATAACCAAGTTTCCATGCTCAATTCTGGCATTCTCCTGCCGGTATTGGGTATAGTACTGTAGCTCGTTATTCCCCCAGCCCCAGTCACCAAAATCATAGGTCCATTTAGACGTGTCGACTTCAGTGCCCTCAAATTCATCTGACCATACAAGCTTCCAATCAGTACCCGCTGTTTGTTGGGTCATGGTAAGTGGTGTTAGGACCTGTTCTTTCATCAGGGTAAATTGTACCCAGTCAATCTTTACCGGACTACTGAAGTGTAGTTTCATATGATGGGTTCCAGCGTTCAAAGGACTGCCTTCACGGGATACAATTTCCATGGCAGAAGACGCGGGCAGCTCCATAGTACCGGTAATATTATAGGTTCTCCCGTCCTGGTTGTCAACATAGTCTTCAATCCAACAGCTAGCCCCTTCCGATCCTTCGGAAGAAAGGCGCACCGCTGCACGGTACCTGCCAGCCACAGGGATAGGCACATCCAGGGCAATCCAACCCGAAGAAGGGCTATTAATACGGTCTGATAAGACGGTTATCGGTAGTGCAGAATCAGTGAAATTCTCTGCTTCCACCCGAATGTTTAGCGGACTTTTCACGGGTTGGGTGGTTTTTTTAATAGGGCGCATCTCACAGGAGACAAGCAAACCAGAAAACATAAGTAGCCAGAAGATTGAAAGTATATAATCGCGTCGTTTCATAGGGGTGTTATCAGGTCTGTTAGCAGAACCGTCTTTTTATGTTATACTAATTAAATTACTGTTTGTTGTTGGAATGATATACTATCTTTTTCCTTATCAATTTAGAGGGTTGTCCACCAAGTTGTAGCTCAAACGTACCCGTTTCCGTCCGCCATTCATTGTAAAGGCCTACACTTGCCAGGTCGCTGGCATCAATGGTAAACAGCACTGTTTTACGGGCACCAGGTGCCAGAAAAATCTTTTGAAATCCGATTAGTTTTTTGACATCAGGAGCCACTGTAGCGATCAGGTCCTTTGCGTAGAGCTGGACGGTTTCTTTGCCAGGCCTGTCGCCCGTATTTTCGACGGTTATAGAGATCCTGAGGGAATCATCTCCTGAAAACTGTTCTTTGTCAAGACGCAGGTCTGTATAGGCAAAGGTCGTATAGGAAAGTCCATGGCCAAATTCATATTGCGGATAGAAACCATCAAAACCCCAGTTGATATCCCTGATATCTGTTTTTTTGTGGTAATACGGCAGGAGGTTTCCGGAATATTTGGGGTAGGTATACGGTAGTTTCCCACTGGGATTGACCTTTCCGTAAAGAATATCAGCGATGGCCCTGCCACCTTCCTGACCAGGGTAATAGGCCATCAGTACGGCTGCTGACAAGGGTTCAATCTCTCTGATAATCCGAGGCCTGCCCTGTAACATAACCAAAATAAGTGGCTTCTTGTAGACCGAAAGTCTTTTGACGAGTTCCTGCTGTACCGTCGGGAGGGCCAGTTCGTTGATATCGGAGGGTTTTTCAGTGGCGGGAATCTCTCCTACACACACCACGATATAATCTGCCTCACGTGCCTTTGCGACGGCTTCATCCGTATTGATATCGGTCAAATAATCTGTACCGGCCACATAGCTTGTACGGCCCTGTGCATTGTGGGCCTCAATGGCCTCCAGCACGGTCCTTTTGGTTGGATCATTATACTGGGTATCCCGGCCCAAAAAGGTTCTTGACCATGCGCCGTTCAGCAGGTTCATGGAATGGGCTCCGTAGCCCGTTACCAAGATATTTTTACCCGCAGGCAATGGCAGTACCTGCTGTGTATTCTTTAACAGGGTAAGCGCTTCACAAGCCGCCTGATAGTTGACTGATACATGTTTTTCACCAGCAAATTCCGGATAGGAATCTGGGTGGTTATAAGGAGTTTCAAAAAGGTTGAGCTGGTATTTAAGCCGCAAGACACGACGGACCGCATCGTCTATGCGCTCCATAGGAATCTCCTGGGCGTTGACCAGGTCTACTATGATGTCAACCACCTTGGCATCATAGGGGTTCATTAACAGGTCGAGCCCAGCATTGACGGCTATTTTGGTAGCTTCCCGCATATCGGCAGCCACCTGATGGGCCCCTATCAAAAATTCAACATCGCTAAAATCTGAAATGACCACGCCACGGAAACCCAGTTCTCCTTTTAAAATATCGGTGATGTAGTATTTGTTCGCATGACAGGGAACACCGTTTACGGCATTGGAACTGATCATTACCCCCATCGCCCCACTTTTGATAGCGGCCTCAAAGGGCGGTAAAAAATACTGCCGTAGATGCCTTTCCGGAATAAGGGCATTGGCCCGGTCCTTCCCATTGTTGCCCGCCCCGTAACCCAGGTAGTGCTTTAGGCATACGGCACTGCTTACTGGCAGGGAAAGATCCGTCTGTTGAGCCCCTTGAACATAGGCCCTGGCCATCGTGGATATAAGGTGGGGGTCTTCCCCAAAACTCTCCGCAATTCTTCCCCATAACGGGGTGGCGGCTACATCGACGTTGGGGTTGAAATTCCAGGGCAAAGAGGCCGCCCTAGACTCATAGGAGGTAATGGCCGCTGTTTGCCCTACCAGGGCAGGGTTCCAGGTAGCCGCTAAGGCAATTTGGTGGGGGAACATAACAGAGCCCTTGATATAATTGGCTCCGTGGATATTATCAATACCGTACAGTACAGGAATTCCCAAACGGCTTTCGTTCATAGCTGCGTCCTGGATTTCTTTGAGCATTCGGTACCAGTCTTCTTTTCCCGCCAGGTATCCAGGCGTATTGTGTATGGAGCCAACACCGTAGTCTACAATCATTTTCTTAAAACGGTCGGTATGGAACACCGCACTGTCTCTGGCATCCCAGTAGTCTCCGGTTAGGATGGTGGGCAGGCCGACGTTGAGCATCTGCCCGGCTTTTTCCTTGAGTGTCATTTGCGACAACAAACGGTCTATTTTCAGTTCAATGCGCTCCAACGCTTGTTCTCGCCCGGACAAATCTGCTGTTTGGGCCTGTACGAAACCTGAAATAAACAAGGCCATTAGGCCTATTATTTGCTTGATTTTAATCATTTTAGAGGATTGTCTAGCTTGTCAAAAAATACGTTTATTTGCCTAATTTTGCCACTTCTTTTAAAGAGCTCTTGACTCATTTCTCGGTCTACTTGCAAGGCCTGTTGTGTAACCAAACTACCATCTTCCAGCACCAGTTCCAATTGCTGGCGATCAGCCAGTTGGTACACCACCGGAACCTGGCAATAGCTAAAACACAGGCTTCCTGCTTGCAATGCGAGCGGCTGTTCCTGTCCGTGAATATCGATATGGGTAAAGGACTCGGCAGCCTTCAAGAATTCGGCTTTTCTCAGAAGATTGGGCTGGAAACGAAGGGTTCCGTTTATCACCACTAGCCCCAATTCACCCATCCTACTCAGGATGTCTTCCTTTACCTGGCCTGTCATTCCTGGTTGCTGGGCACCCTTGCCTGCCGGTGTATGTGAATAGGGATCTGTAGGGAAAGCCCCGTACAATTCGGGGGACTTGTGCACCCCGATTCCTTCATTGATTTCATAATAGTGCGCGAGCAAACGTCCGATGGTCTCCGCACTTTCCTCGCTTTCAATGGCAATCAGACAGGTTTCTTGTACTGCCAGTAGCAGCTTGGATACCATGTGCCAGTAGATAGAGCCCAGTCCTTCATAACCGAAGAATGTACCGGACCTTCCCGTAAATGACTTGTGATCAAAAACAGTCTCAAAAATCTCCAGTAACAAAGGGGTTTCTTTGTCGAGTAGACTGGCATACCGTTCCCGGGGAAGGGATGCCAGGGCTTCCTTCAGGCTGTCTGCATTGTTAAAATTACCGTTGAAATGGCAGTCGCCGTTTAGGTCTTTTTCAATGATTTGAGCATTTCCGTCCAGCAGCAACTGGGTAAGCAGCTGAGAACGGTCTACATCAGCGGCTGGTATTAGGTTTTTGTCGACAAAGCGAAGCAAGTCTTTGTTTGGATACAAGAGGTAGCTGTATTGATCGTCACGGAACAAAGCGCTTTGTTTTAAACTGTCTAACAAGGCCAGTGAAGCAGTGGACGAAAGGTAGCCAGCACTCAGGACAGCCACTTGACCTTCCAGCATCTCCGCTAAATAACTGACTGCTATTTCACGGTCGTTGGACAAGGTCATCAGGTTGTAGGCATGGTACAATCCATCCGGTCGTTTATTGGCGTCAATACTGTGCTCCAAATGGGCGACGGTGGTCTGAACAAAGCCTAATAGTTCTTTTTTGGAAAGGGAATTTCTGATACCTAAAAACCCTGCTTTATAAACGGTGGTTCGGTAACGACTGCCAGCATGTCCCAAAGCGTCGAGCAACTGCTTGCGGTCTTTATCTCCTATATTGCCAGCCAGCAGGTATTCGTATTGCTGCAGGGTGGTATTGACCTGCTCAAAGAAGGCGTACAACTCCGCCGAAATGGACACCTCACTCAGGGATGATTGTTGAAGGATCTTTTCGAAAAAAGTCAGAAAACGCCTGAGATAGTAAAGCGTAACCATGGAAACGCCATTGCCCACCAGGGCATTGTTGGCATCGTTCCATTCGGGCCGTTGGGTATTCAGCCAAATACCTGCTTCCGGGATAAAATTGGATACTTTGGCCAACAGGGTAACCAGTAATTTCTCTAGGAGATTGACGTGGTAAACAGCCCCTTTGGCATCAGTCAACAGGGCCCCATCGGCACCCAGTGTTTCTCTCCGTTTACGAATGTCCTGATCCAGTTCCCAGTCAAACACGATGGTGTCCTTGGGATCCTTGAGGGTGGCCTCATAGGACTTGATCTTGTAAGGTACATTGGCATACACAAATAGTTCCTGATCAAAATAGGTGGCCAGTTTCCCAGGATCATGCCGTTCACTGAACTCCAAGAATTTGAGCAGGTAAATAAGTTGGTGATCGCCCCAGTAACCGATAAAGGACCAGGGATCATTAGGCTCAACCACTTCCCAGTCAAAACCGCCCTTGGTAACCCTGTAGGGGTTATAACCCTCGAAGGTAGAAGCGTTTAAAAACTTGTGAATCATCCCGTCAATAAAGGCCGGATACGCCTGGGCAAGGGCCTCCCAATTTTGAAAGATATCCCGCCAGTTCCCTTCATAATCGAGTATCTTGGCGCCATCGGTCTCACGGGTCGTATTGATCAGAAACTTGTTCCAGGGACGGCTGGGATCTCCGTGCCGCCTACTGAATTTGAGGGGCAAATATTCAATACAAAGTCTTTGAAGGTCTGCGTCTTTCAGGGAAGCCGTGGCAGCCTTGAGCGATGTAAGGGTAAACCTTTCTGGTAAGGATGCCAGGAAGGTGCCCCAACTATCAGCGGCTGACTTATAAGCGTTTAAAAGATACCGCTCAAAATCATCTCGGTCAATCTGGTAATGGTCATCAAAAATACCCCCCCGCATGACGTTAAATAGGGTATTGGCATAGTGCCGGGTGTTTTGCAGTTTGTCGGCGGTTCGTTGTAAACCATCTGAGGCAGCGGCCAATTCCGTGAGTTTGCGGGTACCGAGATCAATGTCTGCCTGTACCTGAAGGGCCAGGGTTTCCGGGTCTGTAAGCTGATCAGACAGGGTCTTGAGGGCACTGATGGTTTGGTTTACATTGGCTGCCAACATCCACTGCTTTTTTTCTCCGGTTTCCAGTTGGAGGTCCGACACCACAAAGTACGCACCTTTTTCAGCCTTGACAGCAGTTTCCTGTTGAACGGGAAGCCCCCTTCTAAAAAGACCGAGCTGTAGGGACGATAGCAGGTAGGTGGGTTTCTCAAGACCGAGGGACCAAGCGATATTGGCCTTGAGGGCCTCACTCGGCACTGCCTTGTCCACGATGATGGCACTCAGGGCATAGATACCCAGGCCAACTGTATCCGCTAACTCGTTTTTCTTATAGGCATCTGCCAGGTTACTTTTTGAATTTTGAAGGTCTGCCGATAGGCCGTAGGGCAACAGGTTTTGAAGCCCATCCATCAAGCGAATGCCTACTTTCTTATCACCGTGGTTGTGCAAGCTTGCTTTTTTTACAAAACCAAAGCGGTTACTCGAGTTCCACTGGTAACGAAAGGTAAGGCCGAGATCGTGGTTGCACTCTTCAAAGACAATCTTGTTCCCGTGAAAGTTCTTATACAGGTTTCTGCGAATCTTGTAGAGGCCCTGGTGCTGGGTTGAAAAGGGCTCCCACAAAAAGCGTTTATCAGCCTGATCTACCAGGAAAAGGGTCTTGCTACCGGTTAGATCGGCCGATTCAGTGATTTTGTCATCGGTATAATAAGGGAAAAGGGCCTGGTCGCAATCTTTTCTTCCCGCCGTCAGCCCCCCATTACTCGCTATAAACATCCAGTGATTGGAATCACTGACAATACTCATAAAGAAGGGCCTCATGGCCTGGACATTTGAAATTTTATAATAGGTTTCACCCTCTATATCTACCTGCTCTCCACGAACGTCATCGAGGTCAAAAGAAGCTTTTACAGCACCTAAGTATATGGGTTTTTTATTCATTAATACGGTTGTTTTTCATGGCAAAAACACTGACAATAAACAGTGATTTTATGGGGTTATGGTTGAATTACTTTGAATGGAATGTTGGCGGTAGCGGCATGTCCACGACCATCATCAACATAGACAAACAAGCGGTATTGTCCTGGCCCGGGGGCATAAAATTCAAGGCTTCCCTCGACGGGCTCACGGTATTTAAAGACTGTATTTTCAGGGCGTTCCTCCAGGTCTCCTCCCTCTTTCAAATCGGTACTTTCCGGCAAGATTTCCCAGGTATATTGAAGGGGGTCCTTTTCAGGTTCCTGAACGGCAATCGTTGCACGGTAAGACGCGCCTGACGAAAGGGTAACATGGTCGTAAGCAGTTTTTCCATCGAGGGTATAGGAGCGAATCTGTGGCGACCTGTTGTCGGGCCAGCGACCGTTCCACAGATAGTGCATCACATCTACCGATTCGGTTTCACGTCCGTTTTCTAAGAAAATGCCATACCAGGTAGGGGTTCGTTCCTGTTTATTGCCCCAAAGGAACACATAGGATCCGATACACTGAAGTGAGTCGGCTTCAATACCACCCTGGTATCTCTTCAGATAATTGGCTGCCTTGGTCGTTGTATGTTCTTCGATTGGGGCACCCCACTCCGTTCTGGGCACTTCCCAATGACCCGTAGCACCCCATTCGGTAACCATATAAGGGCCCTCCCAACCACAGTCTCTAACCAGTACTGGTAATTGGGGTAAATCACCGTACATCTGTATGGACAGGATGTCTATGTCTGGACACTTTTCTTTGATATAGCCGACTTCCCTTTTTGAAATACCCGCCAACGTGGTGGTGGTTAGGTGGTGGGGGTCAATCTCATGAATCATTCTGGCAATGTCGTTGACAGCATCCCAGACCTTGGGATTGCTATAGCTTAGATTGAGCTCGTTTCCAATGCCCCAAATGAGGAGGGCTGGATGGTCTTTTAGTGACATTACCTCTGATTTTACCCTGTCAAATTGCGTCTGTACAGCTTCAGGGTCGTTATAGTCAAAACCATGGCGTTCACTGCCAAGTTCAATACCCATGGTAACCATAAGGCCGTGTTGATGGGCTTTATCCAGCACTTGTTTTCCAGTCTGTTGTCCATTGTCGGTCCTCCAGGTTCTGAAAGAATTGCCGCTGTGTTTGGCCAAAGAGGCAATATCGCCAAATTCCAAACCAGCTCCTTTGATATAAAAGGGCTTGTCATTTACCAACAACTCAAACTTTTCACCGTTTTGCACCAACCTTACCTCAGCAGGTTTATCGGCACCGAAAAGAGGTTTTTCTGGAAGAAACTGTGTGGCTGCCAGACATAGTGAAATGCCCAAAATAATAAGAAAATACTTCATCAATCTACTTATGGCCGGATTAAAATGGCTTCTAACTCCTCGAGGGTTTTCCCCTTGGTTTCTACCACAAATTTAACTACGAATAACAGGGATAACAGCGCCATAGCTGCATAGATAGCAAAGGTGAGCGTTGGCCCTAAGTTGGTGAGCTCCCAGGGGAAAAACTGCGTAACCGTATAGCTGACCAAAGAGTTGAAAAAACCAACCGCAGAAATGGCAATTCCTTTCACATTACCCGGGAAAATCTCAGACAGCATCGTCCACATTACAGGGCCCAGTGAAATGGCAAAGGCCGCCACGTATAAAAGGATGGCCAACAAAACCAGGTTGGCATCAATGCTGATAAATTTCTTTACCTCATTTCGTTTAAAGGCCAGTAACTGATCACTGGTCACCAAGGGTTGCAGGGCTGTAAAAAGGGCTTCCTGACTGTCGTAAGAAGCCGTCTCTAGTGTGGTCAAGGCAGCCTTGACCTCTGCATCCTCCACCTGGGCAATAGGGTTTGCTGTCAGGTGGTAAGTGGCATTGCTAAAGGCCAGGGTAGCCAGTGAAAGGGCCAAGGTCATAGCCGCAGTGCCAATAATCAACAATGGTTTTCTTCCCAACCGGTCTATCAGCCGAATGGCAACCAGGGTAAATATCAGGTTGGTGAGCCCTACTACGATGGCTTGTAAAAGTGCTGAATCCGTACTGCCCCCAGCCTGTTCAAAGATGCTAGGTGCATAGTAGAAAATTGCATTGATTCCTGTGATCTGCTGGAAAAAAGCCAAGCCAAATGCAATGATAAGTATGGTGGTCATTTTGGGACTGAAAAAGCTGGCGTAGCTTCCTTTTTCCTGTTTTTTGGACATGCCTCCCAGGATTTCTTTGATGGTCTCATCGGCAAATGACTTACCGCCAATTTTGACCAGGGTCTTTTCTGCAAGCTGGGTGTTGTTTAGTTTTTGGATCAGCCACCGTGGGCTTTTGGGAACAATAAACAAGGCCACAAAATAAAGGAAGGCCGGCAACGCTTCTACCCCGAGCATCCAACGCCAGCTTTCCGCTGAAATATCAATTAGGAAATAGTTGGAAAAATAAGCCACCGAAATACCCAATACGATATTGAGCTGGTTCAATGAGACCAAACTACCCCGCAATTTGGGAGGGGCTACCTCAGCAATATAAATGGGCGCTATCAGTATGGCGCCTCCGATGCCAATACCACCGATAATCCGCGCAATGACAAAGGACAGGTAGCTCGTGGCTGTGGCAGACCAAAGGGCTGATACCGTGAACAACACGGCTGTTATAAGCAGTACACTCTTTCTTCCAAAACGATCGCTTAGGGGGCCTGCAACAATATTTCCAAACATGGCTCCAAAGATGACACAGCCTACCGAGAATCCAAGCTCCCAGTCGTTCATAGAAAAATAGTGACTGATGCCGTTGACGGCTCCGGATATGACCGCACTGTCAAAGCCCAGCAGAAAGCCGCCAAGGGCTACGATAAAACTGATGGTAATGGTATAAGGTTTGTTCATGTTTAATGGAGGTATAAGGTACTTATTTATGATTCACATGGCTTATATGACGAGGGTTTGTATGGCATGCGGAGGAATGTTTACCTCGGCCGACCTTCCCTGGATGGTCAGGAAATACGAAACGGCTTGGTCGCTGTCATTTAGGGCCACGACCACCAGGCTTCCATCTTGGTTTAGAAAAGAAGTGGCACTGAGATGATTGGCCGTGGTAGCGGTGCTCAGTCTTTTGGCACCTGGCCGGATAAACTTCGAAAAATGTCCGATATAATAATACGAATGGGTAAAGGTAAGTGCGCCGGTTTGGGTATCTCCGTGTACCGGGGCAAAACAAAAGTTACCTACATGGTTGGGCCCTCCGGTTTCATCCAGAAGGATGTTCCAGTCGGTCCAGGCCACTGTTCCGTGGTTAAAATCGTTGATCATGGACTTGCCATAGCGCGCTGCCAACTTAGGATCTTCGATCCTGTTTAGGTCATATTTCTCATTACAACCTTCTGTAAAAATCAATTTCTTATCGGGATAGGCCTCATTGACACGGCCTACGTTCGTATACATAGGGCTGCCGTCTTTCCAGTCTTCATACCAGTGAAAACCGGTTCCCCATACATATTTGTTCGCCTCTGGATCGCTTAGGATGGTACTGGCCCTTTCAAACAGGAGGTCCCTGTTATGATCCCAGACAATAATTTTTTTGTCGCCCAGTCCTTCTTTTTCTAGGGTTGGCCCCAGGTAATTCTTTAAGAAATCGCGCTCTTCCTGCGCAGTATAGATACAAGACTCCCACCGTTGTACAGCCATGGGCTCGTTTTGGATGGTCAGCCCCCAAATAGGAATACCTTCTTGTTCATAGGCTTTGATAAACTTGGCGTAATAGTTGGCCCAGGGCTGGTAGAAATCGGGCTTTAACTTACCTCCACGCAGCATGTGGTTATTGGTCTTCATAAAGGCCGGAGGACTCCAGGGACTGGCGTATATTGGCAAATGTCCACCAGCAGCTTCAATGGCTTTTTTGGTAAAGGGAAGACGGTATTGCCGGTCGTGATCAATCGAAAAGGTGCGTAGGTCACGGTCACCTTCTTCTACATAGGTATAAGAGCCCGTAGAAAAATCACAACTGTGGATAATGGTCCGCGCCAAAGAGTAACCAATACCCTCCTCAGGATCGAAATAGGCCCTTAAAAATTGCTCCTGGTTCTCTGCGGTAAGTTGGTAGAAGGTTTCTGCCGCAGCATCGGTCAGGGCGGCGCCAATACCTACAAAGGTTTGAAATTGTTTGTCTGGATTGACCAGGATGGCCGCCTGGGTTTCCAAGGGTTGTTTAAACTCATTAAACGTCACCGAACCGGAGGCACTAAGTTTCATATCCGTACCGTGGGCGGTGGTAAACAGCTGGTTTTCATTAAGAGAAAGCTGCCTGCTTTCAGTTGATGCAGAAATCTTTTGCACTGAATGGCTACAACTGACAGACAAGAGTCCTACCAGCAACAGCACCAGTGGTTGGAGGGATTTCCATTTGTTTGGTCGAACACACAAAACTACATTCTTTAAAAATTTCATGAGGATATGCTTGATAAAATTATGTTATTTATTTAGGCTTAAAATCTCTTTTTAATCACACTGCTCATTCATAATTATTCAATGAAAAAAAACAAACATTTTACAGGTCATTAAACACATTTATTTAGAGGGGTTAAAGTATTTTATTTAACCCTAATACTTGTTTAGAATAATTCAATGAAATAAAATAAACAAGTTCTTCTCTTTTGGCGGAAAGGAAGCTGCTAAAAACCTTAAAAGACTGGTAAATACTGCCATAGAAATCCCAACAAGGATTGCAAGTATTGTCTTAAATATTACTGTATATAGTTTCTTATTAATCTTGGTAGACCCTGATATAATCAATTTCCATGACAACCTCACTCAATGCCGGATCGATGTCTGGCTCTACTGCAATGTTTAGCAACAAATACTGATCTGAATTAAAGGGCCAGGTGTCAGAATTCTTTACAGACGGTTGGTAGGTATAGTGTTCAACTCCGTCAACAGCAAATACCATTTTATCAGCCGTCCAATCCATACTGTAAACGTGGAACTCACTAGAAACAGTTGGAATGGCCTGCCCTCCGCCGTTGATCGTACCTCCAAAACTGGAAGGGGTATGTATGGAGCTTTTCACATAACCCTGGTTATCTCCCCAGTGCTCCATGATATCAATCTCACCACATTGGGGCCAGGAAGTATTTCCATATCCCTGTGTCTGCCAGTAAGCACCATTTTCAGAAATATTCTTACCCAACATCCATATGGCCGGCCAGGTACCACCTCCTTGCGGAAGTTTTGCCCTTATTTCAACACGTCCATAGGTAAAAGCGAACTTACTGTTCAACCTTGCCGAGGTATATTCTTTGGTAACCCCCTGGTCCGTATAGGTTTCTTTTTTGGCAACAATCTTTAGGGTTCCTTCGCTGACATAGCTATTGTCCTGCTTATCCGTATAGTGTTGTATCTCACCATTGAACCAACTACCACCATCGGGCAAGACGGTCTGGTGAAACCAGTTGTCAGCACTGATGGGGCCATCGGTGTCAAATTCATCGTAAAAAATAACATCAGGTTGATTCACATAAATGGTCAGTTGTTCGGAAGCACTTATATAGTGACCGGTACTTGAGAAAGCCAGGACTTGCACCGTATACGGGTGCTCTCCTTCCTGGGTATAGGTATAATTGGCGGTCCCGACGCTGCTTTCCACTATATCACCGGTACCAAACCTAAACTCGTAGTTCACGGCATCAGTAGCGGAAGCCGTACACTGGATCTGACCACTACCATCACCATAGGGATGGTTATTGTCGAGCCCGGTAATACTTATTGCAAGGCTAAGATTGCTAGGGGTGATGACTGTGGGCGTAGGCGGGGTAGGAGGTTCTACTTCCTCTTCTCCACCACAGGAAAACAAAAAACAAGCAAGCAGGCTAATAAAAAACAAATTACTGAGCTTTAGTGATTTAAATACTGAATTCATACAAACGAAAATACAACAAATTTACAATCAAAACAAAGGGCTGTTTATCAGCCCTTTGTAATGAATATATTACTTACTTATTCTGCGGTCAAAATAAAGAACCAGCCCAAGCCTCCGGCACCTGCAGTTCTCAGCACCATTTCGTCGGCAGTTCTTGATAGGATGGTATAACTATGTGATCCTCCAACGTAGAAACCGAGAAATCCAGTTCCGGAAAGGGTCAGTGTTTCCACACCTCCAGGAGCAGTCAATGCCCAGCTAGCTGAATAATCAGCCAAGGGATAGTATTCAAACTCATCGTTGCCGTTGGGTGTTAGTCCCTGGTCACCACCCAAGTCCTGTGTCATCGGTGTAGCTTTTCCAAAAACAGCACCATCGGCTCCTGTCATATGGTTAAAGCTACCGTCAACTCCAAACACGTAGGTGTCATCGTACATGCCGGTATTCACCTTGTCATTTGGATTGGCAGCCCACCAAATCGGCAAATCACTATCAGCCGGCCCCACGCCAAAGTGTGACGGCACTTCTGCTTTGACCCTCCAGGTTCTGGAGCTGTCAGCAGTTAGCATGGTCAAGAGGTCGGCGGGCGGCGCATAGGTGGCCAAGACCTCTACCTGCAAGCTAGCAGTGCTAGTAGCACCTGCCGTACCCATGGCAACAACGGTGATGGTATGGGTATTGACCCCTAGGGTGGAAAAATTATAACTGGTCATACCAGCGGCCGCAAGGGTCTCCTCCCCATTGTATACATACTTATAGGTAATCGCGTGGTCTGCCGTAGCAGTAAAGTGAACGGTTCCACTTCCGTCTCCGAAGGGATTGCTGGCATCAGCGCCTACAATCTCTGCGCTTATCTGTATATTCGAGGGAGCCGTAATCGCTCCAAACTCGTAGGTCTCCTCTTCACAACCGGTAAAGATTACCAGTGAAAGCAACAGGCCTACTACATAGTGTATATTTTTCATTTTATTCTGTATTAATTCCTTACAAATTTATAATTCCACCACACTCCTGATCCAGCTTCAATAGACACGTCTAGGGTGTCATTGTTGTTAGACAAGGTATAGTTGTAAACAATGGTATTGTTAACAGGAGCGCCGTCTTCACCCGTATTATGGGCCTTGGGAAGTCCTAGATAGGCGCCCAGACCGGAAATGGTGATGGTGGTATCGTCACTGGTCCAGGTTGCAGGATTGGTGCCGTCATGTGGGGCCACTGGGGCACCACAGCCTTCCGTTCCCTGCCATGATTCAATCCAGGTATCGGCACCCAGCACATTGCTGAATGAACCGTCTGAACCAAATACATAGTTATCGTCAACATAGCAGGCCCGGTCAATCAATCCTTGATCTCCGATAGACCACCAGGAAAGATCTCCAGGGGCAGGTCCTACCCCCAAAGCGTCTGCCTGAGGTGCTAGTTGCCAAGTACCTATCAGCTCAGAAGGCGCAGCGGGCGTCTTCCAGAAATAGATATTGTCAATAAAAACAGATCCTCCGGCCCATGGATCACCCACAAACTTAAGTTGGAAAAGGTCTGCAACGGTGAGGCCTTGGCTTGTCCAGTCTGCTACTGGAATATCAATAGAGGTCCACTCATCAGCTGTAAGGTCTGAAACCACTGGTTTTTCACCATTGGTTAAACTGATCAGAGAGGTTTCGATCTTGTCAAGGTCTGCTGTCCATACATCCATGTGGAAATACTCCATGTTGGAGATATCTACTGCATCGAATTGAATGCCCTGGTAACTCAGGTTGATGTATTGCAGCATTTCATCACTGTTCAGGTCGAACATGGCCCAGCTACTTCCCTGTCCTGCCTGTCCCCAGTCTGGGAAATAATTGGCATTCGAGACATTGTCATAGGCGGTGCCAAAAATAGAAACCACATCGGCCGCTTCCCTACCAGGAGGGGTGGGCGCACTGTTAAGCGGTTGCATGATGGCGGTAACTTCAAATTCTTCGGTATGTTCAGTGGTGGCAATGGCGGCTCCTTTAGCCACCAATCTAATGGTATAGGTTCCTGCTTCCTGGTATACGTAGGAAACGGTACTGCCTATATTACCACTTACCGGCGTATCATTACCAGTTTCACCGAAAAATACGTCAAAGGAGACGGCAAAATCGGCTGTTGCGGTCACGTTTACCTGTTTTGAAATGGCCTCATCATTGCTGATCTCTACCACCAAGTTCTCAGGTGCCTTAAACGAAACCACCAAAGGTACGGTTGCTTCCGTTTTGAGTCCAGTAACTCCGTAGGCTGTTAGCTGTACATCGAAGCTTCCTTCGGGGTAAATATGGGTCAAACTTTCTCCGGACTTGGCAGTAGCGTCCGCTGCTGCTCCATCGCCGAAAGAAACATCGTAGGAAGCAGCCCCTTCACCAACGGGTGTAATGGTGACTGTTCCTGTATTGTCTTGTGTAACGTCAAAAAGTGCTGATACGTTTGTGGGAGCAGTGGCTGTGGACACAAAATCAATGCTGCCAAACTCATCCTCAGTACAGCTCCAAATAGCGGTAATGAGCAAAACGGCACTTAATAAATATTTAACTGTCTTCATATTTTTAAATTTTAAATTTTTAGTATCCAGGATTTTGTGTCAAACCTGATATATCAATCTCCTGCTGCGGGATTGGGAATACTTCGTGTTTTCCGGCCTGAAAACCACTGATCTTAGCGGCTGCCTGTCCTGTTCTTACCAGGTCAAAGAAACGATGGCCTTCCATGGAAAGCTCAAAATTCCTTTCGTCCCAGATTGCTTCCTCAGTGGCCGTCACCCTGTGAGAAGTGTCTCCAAAGGCGCGGTCACGTACCATGTCTAGGTAGCCCTGTGCTTTGGCTACATCAGGTGAGGCAGCACGCACATTGGCTTCTGCCGCCATCAGCAGTACATCTGCATAACGAATGGCCCGGTAGTTGTTTAGGTAGTTGAGCTCTGTTTGGGCACCACTTTCTCCTGCACGGGGAATGTATTTATTGTTAAAATAGCCTGTGTGCTCATAGCCTTCAGCGTAGCTGGCACCGGTAGCCTCGGCAAAGGCAACGATGTCTAAAACAGACGCATCTCTTCTGGTATCTGCTGCATCAAAAGACGCATACAGGTCACTGGTAGGTACATTAAAGCTCCATCCGGAAGCATAGTCGGGTCCGGAAAAGGCCCTGGGGCCGTTGTGGATGATCCCAAAGTTCCCTTCACCACAGGTTGCACAACCCCAGTCCCACCAATTGGAGGTATTGGTATGTTGTACTTCAAATACAGACTCTGGTCCGTTTTCTCCTGCTTTGAGGAACTGGCTTCCATAGTCGCTAAGCAGGCTGTACACACCAACTACTGGCTCTAGAGTAGCCGCTGCTTCGGTAAATTTGTCCTGGTATAGGTATACTTTTCCGAGTAAGGCATGGGCCGCATATTTGGTAGCCCTTCCTTTTTGTGCCTGTGAACTAGGCAGGGTACTGATGGCGTTAAGCAGGTCGGCCTCAATCTGTGTATACACTTCAGCTGCGGACGTTCTTTCTAAGGTACCTGAATCTCCGGCCGTCAATCTGGCCTCGGTAAACAAGGGTACGTCTCCAAAGAACTTCACCAGTTCAAAATAAAAATAAGCCCTTAGAAAATATACTTCTCCATAGAGGGATGACTTACCGGCAAATTCCAGTTTGTCTTTATTCTCTTCGAGGTAATTGGCCCTGTTGACCCCTTCGTATAGGGTTCTCCAGATACCCGTTAACTGATCGTTATTTGGGTTGTGCATCATATCATCAATATGTTGCAAGCCAAGTACGTCTGTGGCACTTTCTCCTCCACAAAGAGCATTGTCTGAAGCAACGTCTCCTATCAGGATACTCATATACAAGGGTTGTAACATATCGTACGTTCCAATCAGGGACTTTTCGTAATCTTCAGCGGACTGAAAATATACATCGGCCACTATCTGGTAATTTTCTATAGGATCGTAGTCTACATAGTCTGTACAAGACGACACCATAAAGAAGAGGGTACTTATAATTGTAAGGTGTTTAAAAAACTTCATGGTCTATATTTTTAAAATTTAACATTTACCCCCAGTGACCAGACTCTTGGTTGTGGGTAGGTTCCCCTGTCAATTCCGGTATCCAATACGCCTGATGATATTTCAGGATCGTATCCGGAATAC
>JASMME010000039.1 GCA_030748365.1 Lutibacter sp. | reverse complement strand
TTTTTACACCAGACCTACCAAGAGCCCGTATACGTGCAGTTGGATGTGCTCGATTACAATAAGCGTACCGACGGTACCGTGCTTGATGCCCAGGACTTCTTTACACGCCCACAAGACTACCATAGTGACTTTATGCGTTTTGCCAAGGAGGCCTCCATCTATATCGCCGGTCATTTTTACGCTGAGGGTGCTCCCTATATATTTAGCCGGGAAGCCGCCAGACATCCCGACTGTAAGATCCGGGTAGTGGGTGATATCAGTTGTGATATAGATGGGCCTGTGGCCTGTACCCTTCGCGCCAGTACCATAGAAGATCCTGTCTATGGGTACGACCCTATCAGCGAAACGGAAACCGACTACAGGCAGGAGCATGCCATCGCAGTGATGGCGGTGGACAACCTGCCCTGCGAACTGCCGAGGGAAGCCTCCCGGGGCTTTGGAGAAAGTTTTGCGAAGCATGTGATCCCTTCCTTTTTTAACCAGGACAAAGCGGGCATCCTACAAAGGGCCAGGATGACCCAGCAGGGTGCGCTGACCGAACGTTTTGGCTACCTGCAGGACTATGTAGCTGGCCGCTAAATTTCTGAGCTGTATACGGCAGACAAAGCGGCGGGCCTGGCAGGCTGTACAGGGCTGTTTTTTTTTGGAATGAATCATCCCTTCTTTTTTTTAAAACGGCGCTGCGTAGGCAAGCCCTTTATTGGCAGGCTTTTTCATCGTTGAACAAACTTTTTAACAACGGAATGTTATTAACTAATTTTGGTAGAAGACCAATCAGTTTTATTTATTCGATAATTTTATTCTTCCAAAAATCAATCATTAAAACTGCCCAAGACCATGACAGAAACGTTGGTATTCCCGAAGACCTATAGCTATCAAGAAGTATTAAAGCGTTCCCTAGCCTATTTTAAGGGAGATGAACTGGCTGCTACTACCTGGATCAACAAGTATGCAATGAAGACAAAGGCCGGTGAATTTTTGGAATCCAGCCCGGAAGAGATGCACCGTAGAATGGCTGTACAATTCGCCCGTGTCGAACAAAAATATGCGGAAAACTCACAAGACCACGAAGGCTTGTCCGCTTATGGGAAACAACGTGCCTTCCTCAATGAAGAAGCCATTTATGAGTTGTTCAAAGATTTTAAATACACCATACCCCAGGGCAGTGTGATGGCCTCTCTCGGAAACGAACACGTTATCGCCTCTTTGTCAAACTGCGTGGTGGTGCCACCCGTGTTTGATTCCTATGGGGGTATTTTCCATACCGATGAACAACTGGCGCAATTGTTTAAACGACGATGTGGAGTAGGGGTAGACCTATCCAGTTTACGTCCGAACGGTGCCAATGTATCCAACGCTGCCGGATCCACCACCGGTGCGGTTTCCTTTATGCACCGTTTTTCAAACACCACCCGGGAGGTCGCCCAAAACGGCCGTAGGGGTGCCCTGATGCTTACCATGGACATCGCCCATCCCGACATCGAAGACTTTATCACCATCAAACAAGACCTAACCAAGGTTACCGGCGCCAATATTTCCATTCGTTTGTCCGATGAATTTATGATGGCCGTTGTCAACGATGATGACTATACCCATCGCTGGCCCATAGACAGTAAAGAACCCAGCTATACCAAAACCGTCAAGGCAAAAAAACTCTGGCAGACCATCATCAAATGTGCCCATACCACCGCCGAACCTGGCCTGATCTTTTGGGACCGTCAGCACCACTATTCAACCTCTTCTGTCTATCCTGGTTTTGAGAACAGCTCTACCAATCCCTGTTCGGAGATCGCCATGCAGGGCGGAGACAGCTGTCGTTTGATCGCCATCAACCTCTACAGTTTTGTAAAGGACCCGTTTACCGACAAAGCAAGCTTCGACTTTGAGAAGTTCTATCAGGTGACCTACGAATCGCAGCGCCTGATGGATGACCTGGTAGACCTCGAACTGGAAGCAGTTGACAGGATCTTTAACAAGATCATGCACGATGAAGAACCCATGGATATCCGAAAGGTAGAGATCGACACCTGGAAACTACTCTATAAGACCGGGAAGACTGGTAGAAGGACCGGACTGGGCTTTACAGCCCTGGCAGATGCTGTGGCGGCCCTGGGTTGTAAATTTGACACCGATGAAGCCCTTGCCCTGGTCGACCAGATAATGAGAACCAAGTTTAAAGGAGAGTTTGACAGTAGCATTGACATGGCCATTACCCGTGGTAAATTTAAGGTCTTCAATCCGGAGATCGAACAATTCTCTGAGTTTGTCCAGATGGTCGAAAAAGAATTTCCCGAGATCCACCAACGTATGATGACCTATGGCCGCCGAAATATTTCGGTGAGTACGGTGGCACCTACCGGTAGCCTGAGCATGCTTGCACAAACCTCTTCGGGGATTGAGCCGGTATTCCTACTGTCTTATAAAAGAAGGAGGAAGGTAAACAAAGAAGATAAAAAAGCCACCATTGCCTATGTCGATGAAGTAGGGGATGCCTTTGAAGAATTTGATGTCTACCACGCCAAGCTTAAGGACTGGATGGACATAAGCGGAAAAACTGATATAGCAGACAGTCCGTATAAGGGAGCCACTGCCCCTGAGATTGATTGGCTCAAACGTGTTGAGATGCAGGCCCTGGTACAAAAGTATACCACCCATTCCATCAGTTCCACCATCAACCTGCCTTCAGACGTGTCAGTAGAAAAAGTAGGGGCCATCTATATAGAATCTTGGAAACAGGGCTTAAAGGGGATCACCGTATACCGAGACGGTTCCCGAAGCGGAATCCTGATCTCCAATGATGCTACAGAATCCAAGAAGGCGGATGATACCTATGCAGAGACCATTTTCCCAAAACGCCCCAAAAAGATTGAAGCCAAGGTCGTCCGTTTTCAAAACGATTATGAAAAGTGGGTGGCTGTCGTAGGATTGATCAACAACAAACCCTATGAGATCTTTACCGGAAAAATCGACGAAGCTTTTATCCTACCAGCCTGGCTAGACAAAGGATTTGTCATCAAGAACAGGGACGAGGACGGTGAATCTCGTTACGATTTCCAATTCCTCGACAAACAGGGCTACAAGGTTACCCTGGAAGGCCTCTCCAGGACCTTTGACAAGGAATACTGGAACTATGCCAAGTTGATCTCCGGGGTGTTGCGTCACGGGATGCCCATTCCCTATGTGGTTGACCTGGTCAACAACCTGAACCTCTACGACACCAATATCAATACCTGGAAGAATGGTATTGCCAGGACCCTAAAACAGTTTATTGAAGACGGCGTACAGGCCAAAGACAAGCAATGTGAAGAATGTGGTGATCCCGAAGGGCTGATCTATGAAGAAGGCTGTCTAAAATGCAAGAGCTGTGGCCATACCAAATGCGGATAGTTACACGTGGCATGGCTTGTTGATAAGCCGGCAGTTCAGGTACATTTTAGGAAAAGTATTGGCGGATTTTTCGGATAGCTGCCAGATTTTTAAGAGATACTCATGACGGTACATTTTATTGCCATAGGCGGCAGTGCCATGCACAACCTCGCCATCGCTTTGGCCCGAAAAGGCAGCCTTGTTACTGGGAGTGATGACGCTATTTTTGAACCCTCCAGGTCACGGCTAGAACGCGCCGGTCTTCTACCGGCTGAAGTGGGTTGGTTTCCAGATAAGATTGGCAACGATTTGGACATGGTCATCCTAGGGATGCATGCCAAGCCCGACAATCCCGAATTGTTGCGGGCCCAGGATTTGGGTATCAGGATCCTTTCTTACCCAGCATTTCTCTACGAACAATCCCAACACAAAACCCGGGTAGTCATCGGTGGTTCCCACGGTAAAACGACCATTACATCCATGATCCTCCACGTGTTGAACTACCACGCTATTCCGGTTGATTATATGGTGGGGGCTCAGTTGGAAGGTTTTGATACCATGGTACACCTGACGGAAGAAAACGAATTCATCGTACTAGAAGGAGACGAATACCTGTCGAGTCCAATCGATCCCAGGCCCAAGTTTCACCTCTACCAGCCCAACATTGCCCTGATCAGCGGTATTGCCTGGGATCACATCAATGTATTTCCCACGCCGGAAGACTATGCCGAACAGTTTTCCCTCTTTACCCAATCCCTTACCCACGGAGGGATTATGGTGTACAATGCGGAGGATGCCCAGGTCAGGGAAATCGTCGACACTTCAGAAGCCCCGATTAAGAAATACCCCTATACCACTCCTAAGTGTACGGTTGACAACGGAATTACCTACCTGGAAACCCCCGAAGGAACTTTGCCTTTGGAAATCTTCGGAGACCACAATTTGCAAAACCTAGAAGGTGCTCGCCAGGTCTGCCTGCATATGGGGGTGGGGGAAACAGATTTTTACCAGGCCATTGCCTCTTTTAAAGGGGCCAGTAAACGCCTAGAACAAATAGCCGCTGGTGAACACAGCTTGGTTTTTAAGGATTTTGCCCATGCTCCCAGCAAGGTCAGGGCCAGTACAGCTGCGGTAAAAGCACAATATCCGAATCGCCGTCTGATCGCCTGTCTAGAACTACATACCTATAGCAGTCTCAACCCTGTTTTTTTACAAGAATACCGTGGAAGCCTCGACGGGGCCGATATGGCTGTGGTGTTCTATTCACCGGAAGCCCTGGCAATCAAAGGGATGGAAAAACTGACCACCGAACAAATAAAGGAAGCCTTTCAGCGGGACGACCTAAAGGTCTTTACCGAGCCCGAAGTCTTTGAAGAATTTTTATTTGACAACGATTTCAATCAAACCGTGGTGCTACTAATGAGTTCTGGTAATTACGGCGGTCTTAAGCTCGATCGCTTTCAAGACCGGGTTTAGCATTTTTTCCAAAAGAAAGGGCTAAACAGTATCAGTACGGTAAAAAGTTCCAGCCGTCCAATCAGCATCAAAAAAGCACAAAACCATTTGGCACTTGCAGACAGGTGGGCAAAATTATCGACCGGTCCCACACTTCCGATGGCTGGCCCGATATTGCCCAGCGAAGAGGTCGCCGCCCCCATGGCAGATTTAAAATCCAAGCCCAGGAAGGTCAGCAAGATTGCACTGAGGATAAAAATACCCATATACAATACAAAAAAAGACAGGATATTAAACACAATGTGCTTGGGGACTCCCTCACCGTTGTATCTTACCGGAATCACAGCATTGGGATGCAATAATTTTTTAAATTCAAGCATACTGTTCTTGATCATCACAATATGCCGTACGATTTTCATTCCGCCACTGGTTGATCCTGCTGAGCCCCCAATAAAGAACAAAGAGAACATGACCATGGCAGCCAGGGAGTTCCACATGGTAAAATCAGCACTCACAAAGCCGGTGGTTGTCAGTATGGAAGTTACCTGAAAAAGGGCCTGTCTAAAGGCACTTTCACTAGCGCCCAGCGGTTTGGGATGCGCTACCGTAGTGGCCATTGTCGGATCCTGAAAACTGACGATTAGAAGGGTTACCAGTGCGGTAAGGCCGATAATGCCAAAGAAATAGTAACGAAATTCCTCGTTGTTCAGTACTTTTTGCACCTTCCCCTTTAAAGCGAAGTAGGTCAAGACAAAATTGGTGCCCGCTACAAACATAAAAAAGATGATGATATACTGGACCAGGGGCATTCCGTTCCAGTAGGCAATACTCGCATTTTTGGTAGAGAAGCCTCCAGTACTCATGGTTGCCATGGCGTGGTTAATGGCGTCGAACCAGGTCATACCAGCTATTTTCAGTAAAAGGAATTCGGCAAAAGTAAGGCTAAAATAGATCAGCCATAAACGCTTGGCTGTTTCGGTGATTCTCGGATGCATTTTGTCTGCAGAAGGACCAGGAGCTTCTGCCATAAAAAGCTGCATACCACCAATCCCTAAAAGGGGTAAAATAGCCACCGTTAGTACGATGATTCCCATACCGCCAATCCAGTGCGTGGCGCTCCGCCAGAATAAAAGGCCCTTTGGGAGGGCTTCAATGTCGTTGATAATCGATGATCCGGTGGTGGAATACCCGGAAATGGTTTCGAAAAAGGCATCTGTAAAATTCGAAATGGTTCCGGTAAACACATAAGGAAGGGTACCGGTAAAGGACAACATCAGCCAACCCAGTGTTACAATGAGATAACCGTCTTTTTTGCTAAGGTTCTTTACGGGGTTTCTATTAAAAAACCACAGTACCAAGCCAATCCCGATGGTGGTTAGGCCGGCTTGTAAGATTCCCCATTGTTCGGGTTCATTGTGATAGCTACTAAAAGGGAAAGCCAGGAGCATAAAGATGCCGTTTAGCAGGGAACTCAAGCCTAAAAAACTCGCGATGATTTTAATGTTGAGCTGCTTCATAATCAATTGAACAGTTTTTCAACTTGTTGGATGGCTTCCGGTAAGGAGAATACCACTGCTTTGTCACCGGCCATCATTTGGAAATCGCCGAAGGTCATGTGGGCGATGCCGTTCCTGATGACACCGGCAAACACCGCTTTTTTGGTAAGCTTTAGGTCTCGGATCTTTTTTTTAGTAACTGGAGACCCCTCAATCACCTTAAATTCGAGAACCTCGGCCTCTACATTGTGGAGGTTGGCAAGTTTGAGTACCTCTCCCTTGCGCACGTGCTTGAATATGGCACTGGCAGCCAGTAGCTTTTTGTTGATCAGGGTATCGATCCCGATGGTCTGGGAAATGTTGATATAATCCATATTCTCCACCAGGGCAATGGTTTTTTTAACCCCTTTTGACTTGGCGACCAGGCAAGACATGATGTTCGTTTCGGAATCACCCGTGACTGCTACAAAGGCGTCCATGTCTGAAATTTGCTCTTCCTCTAGCAGTTCCACATCCCTGCCATCACCTCTGATAACCAGGGCATCGGGGAGTTTTTCGGCTACTTCCAAGGCCCTTTCTTTGCGGTTTTCAATCAGTTTGATATTAAAATTATTACAGAGATTCCGGGCCGCTTTGGTTCCAATTTTGCTCGCTCCCAAGATCATAACGTTTTTTACACCAAACGGGGTCTTTCCCATCAGGGTATGTAGTTTTGGAACGCATTTCTTGGTCGTGGAAAAATAGAGTTGGTCTCCTGCGTGGTAGATGGTATCACCCCTGGGAATGATGATCTCCTGGTTGTTTTCCTGTTTGATGGCCACGGTGATAAATTCCAGGCTTGAAAACTGCGCTCGGGCATCCTTCACACTCATACCTATCAGGGGAGAATTGTGTTCCAGGGTACTTCCCAGGATGTTTAACAGGCCGTTTTCAAAGGGAATGGTATCGTTAAAGGCTGACTGGTGAAGCAGCATTTTAATCTCGTCGGCCGCCAGTTCCCCCGGAGAAATCATACTGTCGATTCCAAGTTCGGTAAAATCAATGGCCGCGTTCTGTGTGAACTCGTGACTCGAGATCCGTGCGATTGTTTTCTTGGCACCCAGTTTTTTCCCCAGTACGGCAATGGTAAAGTTTGTGTTTTGCGATTCGGTAACGGCCAGCAATATGTCTGCTTCGTCTATATGAATCTCTTTTAAAAGCTTGATGGAAGTTGCATCTCCTCTTTTGGTTATGACGTCAATATGGCTGGCAGCATAGGCCAGTTTCTCAGCGTCTGGATCTATCAGATAGATATCCTGTGATTCATAGGAGAGTAGTTTGGCAAGGTGAAAACCAACGTCTCCTGCACCCGCGATAATAATTTTCATCGGTTTGTATTTACGTCAACCCTCGTTTCCGTGGTGTGCACACCAACCCAACATGTAGGGTACCGGATGTATACGAAGGAATTTAGGACAAAGATAGCTACTTATTTGAAAATCGTCAATTTATTTACAATTCTCTCAGTTTTTGGGCGGCGATTTCTGCGCTGATATCACGTTGAGGCATCCCAAACATCTCATAGCCGACCATAAATTTTTTAACGGAGGCAGAGCGAAGTAGGGGTGGGTAGAAGCTCATATGAAAATGCCATTCTGGGTACTCAGTATCGGTGGGTGCCTGGTGTATACCCGCCGAATAGGGGAAGCTGCAGTCAAAGAGTCGGTCGTATTTTTGGGTGACGACTTTTATCTGTTCGGCATAGGCCTTTATTTCAGCCTCAGTCAACAGCCCGATATGGGGCCGTTGGTTTTTGGGTGCGATCATTACTTCATAGGGCCAGACAGCCCAAAAGGGCACCAGGCTAACAAAGGCACCATTGTCGTAAATGATTCGTTCCCCCAGGTCACATTCCTGTGCTATATAATCAGCCAGTAAGCTTCGTTGCTCCCTCTTGAAATAGGCCTGTTGGCTGGCTGTTTTCTTGACTACTTCAACAGGTATGGTACTTTGTGCCCAGACCTGTCCGTGTGGATGTGGGTTGCTACAGCCCATGATGGCTCCCTTGTTCTCAAATAGCTGTACGTGCTTGATTTCTTTTCTACGCCCCAGTTCCTGGTATTCCTGTTTCCATACACCAATCACTTTTTCAATGGCCTCCGGTGTCATATCAGCCAGGGTTTCCGAATGATTGGGTGAAAAGCAGATGACCTTACAGATACCGCTTTCTCCCGATGCTTTCAGCAGGCCCTCTTCATACTGGAATGGGTTTGTTTCCGGGAGCAGCGCGGCAAAATCATTGGTAAATACATAGGTGTCAGTATAAGCAGGATTGCGTTCGCCATTAGCCCGGGTATTTCCGGCACATAAATAGCAATGGGCATCATGGCTTATTTTGTTTTTAACGGAGCTGTCCTCTTTCTTACCTTGCCAGGGTCTGTCAGTTCTGTGGGGAGATACCAGGACCCATTCACCGGTGAGAATATTGTACCGTTTATGGGGTGTTTCATTTAGGTGTTTGTTCATCTTAAAAAAGGCTAGTAGCCAGCTTGAATTCCTGCCAAAGATAAAAAATTATTAAATGTAAAAAATACACTTAATAATTTTTAGTCTTTGTTTATTTTTGAATGGTCAAATTTCAAAATTCATTCCCTTTGCGATCAGGGCATCAAATTTCTCTTTGTCAAAGGAATATAGGAAAGCGCCTTTTTTGGAACCTGTTTTGTCTTTTTTGTTTGTTTTGGTCAGTACGTCCAGTGAAAGAATTTTTTTTCTAAAATTCCTTGGGTCCAATGTTTTTTGGTAGATACTCTCATAGAGTTTTTGTAATTCCGGAATGCTAAAGAGTGCGGGCAATAAGCGGAATCCGATGGGCTGGTGTTTGGCCTTGTTTTTGAGCTGT
>JASMME010000399.1 GCA_030748365.1 Lutibacter sp. | reverse complement strand
ATTTTTTCCAATATCATGGACATCCCCTTTTACAGTCGCTAGAACAATGGTGCCATTGGACAAATCCTGAAGCCCTTTTTCTTCTTTTTCTTTTTCAATAAAAGGAACAAGATGAGCCACCGCTTTTTTCATGACCCGGGCAGATTTCACCACTTGGGGAAGAAACATTTTTCCTGAACCAAATAAATCACCAACCCGGTTCATACCATCCATAAGTGGACCTTCGATCACATCGATTGGTCTGTTTAATTGTTGTCGTGCTTCTTCGGTATCTTCTACAATAAATGTATCATTCCCTTCAACCAGAGCATGGGTAAGCCGTTCACCAATTGGCAAAGATCGCCAAGCCGTATCTTCTTTTTGTTCCTTTTTAATCCCCATATAATTGTCAGCCAATTCTACGAGTCGATCTGTTGCTTCTGGGTGGCGGTAAAATAATACATCTTCAATGGTATTTCTTAATTCAGTGTCTATATCATCGTAAACCATCAGCTGACCTGCATTTACAATACCCATATCCA
>JASMME010000398.1 GCA_030748365.1 Lutibacter sp. | reverse complement strand
CTCAAAGAGTTTTGAAAAAGGTTTCTAATTAGTTACCTATTAAACATTTAGAGCTGCTTCCATATCAAAATATATAGACATGGTGGTCAAATCAAGTAACCGTAAAGGGCATTCTTCTTATAAAGCCCTTTATGGTTATGCTTCCCTGCTCCTGTTACCGGAATTGTGTTCCCTTCGTTGGTTTTTTAAGGGAATGGAAAAGATGAAATACATCACGATCATACAGTTTACTGGCACCTGTCTGTACGTACTGTTGGTACTTCTTTTTATCCGAAATCCAAGCGATGTCAGTAGGCTGCCTTTGATGGAATTTATCGCTATGTTTATCGTGTCGGTCATTTCCTTTGTCTGGGTGCTAAAAAAATACCGGATACAGCTGAAAGCCTTGCCTATAAAAAGGATCTTGGACTACTTACGGAACCACTTCAGCGCCTTTATCAACCTCCTATTGCCCTCTACTTATGGAATCACCACGGTTTTTATAGTCGGTTTTTTTGTCTTGCCTGCACAGCTTGCCCTGGTCCAAA
>JASMME010000397.1 GCA_030748365.1 Lutibacter sp. | reverse complement strand
GTATCTTCTTCCTACAAGCCTGGTTCTGCTCACCATCAGCATTGACCTGCCGGAGATTAAAAAGCTGGGGCCAAAGGCATTGATCATGTTCTTTACAGGAACCCTGGGTATCATCATAGGCGGTCCCCTGGCCATTCTTCTTGTTTCAACCTTTGCACCGGATGTGATCGGCGGCGCAGGGCCGGATGCGGTCTGGCGAGGCTTAAGTACGGTGGCCGGGAGCTGGATCGGCGGCGGTGCCAACCAGGCAGCCATGAAAGAGATCTTTGGTGTGGGTGATACTGTATTTTCTGCCATGATCGCAGTGGATGTGATCGTTGCCAATGTCTGGATGGCTTTTCTGCTGTACGGTGCCGGCATTCATGAAAGACTGGACAGCTGGCTTCAAGCTGATACATCAGCGATCACGGAGCTGAAGGAAAAGATCGAAGCATACCGGGCCCAGATCATTCGCATACCCGATCTCACCGATGCCATGACGGTCATGGCGGTGGGCTTTGGAATTACGGCGATTGCACATCTGGGTG
>JASMME010000396.1 GCA_030748365.1 Lutibacter sp. | reverse complement strand
TTAAAATCAAGAAATCCAACTGACTTGGTATAGATTAATTCATTACTCTTAGATATTGCAACAGTTCCCATAAATGCATTATTCTCTTCCAAGTTATCAAAATACTTATCCAATTTTTCAAAATTATATTTCTGAGAAAACACAAATTGGGAAAGAAAAACGAAAAAAATTATAGTAATTATATTTCTATTCATATATAGGACTTTATGTGGGTCATACTGGATTCGAACCAGTGACTTCTACCCTGTCAAGGTAACACTCTGAACCAACTGAGTTAATGACCCAATATTTGGCTAAAGTAATAAAATCTTTATATTTATAAATATGAGATACCTTACAAAAAAAGACTTTAATAAGATGGAAAAAACCTTTAGGATTAATCTTATTAATTCTTGCACCGGATATAAATCTGCAAATCTAATTGGGTCAAAATCAGAGTCTGGCATAGAAAATCTTGCAGTATTTAGCTCAGTAACTCATCTAGGAAGTAATCCAGCTATTTTAGGATATATGTTAAGACCAACAACAATTCCAAGG
>JASMME010000395.1 GCA_030748365.1 Lutibacter sp. | reverse complement strand
TTCATAACTAAGCACTTCAGTCCATTCACTACCAACAGTACGATACTCGATTGATAATCCTTCCGCGCCATTGTAATCAGGATCAGTAATTGGATAATAATTTAATTCCATATGAAAAAAGACCTGCACACCTTCAGCATTGCCTACTGATATTACTGGTGTTATCAGACGATGACTGTAATTCGTTTGAGTTGGGTCGTAATTAAAATAGGCACCAGGATGTGGATAGCCTATAGTATCTGTAAATCCTTGTTCACCCAAATCACCAGCACGCCAGTTAGTATCAGGAAATGACCAACCGTCAGGTTCTGGCCCTACGCATTGGTAAACATCAGGTATAGGACAACCACTATCATCAAACCCTTCAAAAAAGGGCAGTGTAAATTGTGAAAATGCTATTACAGGAATAATAAATAATAAAAAAATGAAAATAATAAATAAATAAAAATTATAAATAAATAAATAAATTTTAAAAAAAATAAATAATAATAATAAATAAAATAAAATAAAATAAAATAAAAAATAAAAAATATATTTTTTTTTTTAATATATAAATTAAAAAATGT
>JASMME010000394.1 GCA_030748365.1 Lutibacter sp. | reverse complement strand
CCGGCTTTAATGATGCTGTAGTTGGTATGGCTCCTGGAGATGCGAAAAAGATTTCTCTTTCTCCAGAAGAAGCATATGGCCCAATGGTCGAAGAAGCTGTTCAGACAGTTCCCACTTCTGCTTTTCCAGACGGAATGGATCTTACCGAAGGCTTGCAAGTTCAGGGACAAGCTCCTAATGGGCAATCGATGGTAGGAACTATTCAGTCTTGCGATGGAGAAAACGTAATTGTAGATTTTAACCACCCGATGGCTGGTAAGAATCTCAACTTTCACATTGAATTGCTGAATATTACCGGTTGAATCTGACCCCGCGGGAGTAGCTCAATTGGTAGAGCTTCAGCCTTCCAAGCTGATTGTTGAGGGTTCGATTCCCTTCTCCCGCTCCACTGCGAGTTATGAATGATTAAACCAGTTGTTAACTCTTATTTTCCACAAGAGCGTTATTTTATGTTAAGTGAAATGGAAACATTTCAAAGAGATGTAATTCGTTTAAAAGCTTTGTTAGTTCAAATGGACGTTCCATCTCCTCGTAAAAATATTAACTACAATAACCTTTGTTGGTTGAGCGTTAATCTAGTTAAAAATAATTCTAGTAAGCCTAGATTTAATACTACTCTCTCCTTGGTTA
>JASMME010000393.1:262-631 GCA_030748365.1 Lutibacter sp. | reverse complement strand
TATATTCAGCCTTAATACTAATTTGTTTATCTTTCATCTATTTATTTTCTAAAGAAAATAAAATTAATAATTATATTTTTTCAATATTCATAAATAGAAGAAATTTTTTTTATTTTTTTTTAATACTATTTTTATTTGTATCAATTATCATTGGGGAAAGATCAAATTTTATAAAAATATTATTTATGTCGGTATTTTTTTTATTTTTATTTGAAAATAAAAATTATTCTTCACAAGAATTAAATATATCCAAATTAAATGCTGGCATATATTTTATGCAAATCAATAATTCATATACTCAAAAACTTATTAAAAAATAAAAAAAGGGCTAATCTAATGATTAACCCCTTTTTGTACTGAAGGCGGGAC
>JASMME010000393.1:0-252 GCA_030748365.1 Lutibacter sp. | reverse complement strand
CTACCAATTCCACCACTTCAGCATTATACTATATAATATCGTCTGGAGCGAAAGACGGGATTTGAACCCGCGACCCTCACCTTGGCAAGGTGATGCTCTACCCCTGAGCTACTTTCGCACTATTTAAATGAACGCACACTATATTAGTGCGGATGCAAATTTATAACAATTTAGGTAAAAGCAAAGGGAATTTTAAAAAACGATTGTATTTTTCTAGTCTTATGAATCTGTAATTTTCCTTTTTATTTCACT
>JASMME010000392.1 GCA_030748365.1 Lutibacter sp. | reverse complement strand
GCCTGATCGTCTGGAATGGCAATATTGAATTCCTTCTCGAATTCCATGATAAGCTCAACTGTATCCAACGAGTCGGCTCCGAGGTCGTTTGTGAAGCTAGCTTCAGGGGTTACCTCGTTCTCATCAACACCCAATTTATCTACGATTATGGCTTTTACTCTTGATGCAATATCAGACATGATTATCTGCTTTAGGTAGGTTTTTAAATCGCTGCAAACTTAAACAAAATTCAATTCTGCAAGCTTTTGTTATGCTTGCCGAGCACTTGTGTAATCGTCCTTGGGAGGGGCTTAACAATAATTGTGAGCGGTGTCGTTGAATAGTGAACAAGACGCTGCTTCAATTGGTTAATTTTGGCACGTGAAAACGGGAATCATGTTTAGACAACTCACAGCGGTGGCATTCATCTGTACCGTTTCAATTTTATTAAGCAACTCATCTTTCGCTCAAGAAGAGTGGACTTTAGAACGCTGCATCAGCTACGCAATTGAGAATAATATTCAGATCAAACAATCTGCGTTGCAAAAAGAATCTGCCAGATTGGACAAGACCCAATCGCTTGCACAGATGTTTCCAAGCCTGAACGCTAGCTCTGGATTCAATATGAACTTTGGTCGTAGCATCGATCCAGGAACCAA
>JASMME010000391.1 GCA_030748365.1 Lutibacter sp. | reverse complement strand
AGAAGATAAAATAAAAAAACTTGAACAGGACCGTTAGGACCGTTTTTTATAAACTTTCTTATACGTACGTACGTAAGGGGGTTTTATAAAAACAGTCCTACTGTCCTGCTTACATTTTAATTTCCAGTAATTTCCAGTAAACCTACTTTACGGTATTTGAAAGATTGTTCCATTGTTTCGATAAAAGTAACAATTTGTTCCTATAAAAGTCACAAATTGTTCCTATAAAAGTCACAACCCCCAGGGAAAATGTGCCACAATTGTACCACACCGTACAAAACAAGAAACCGCCAGCTTTCAAACTGACGGTTCTGTAAGTGACTATATATTAGTACTTAGGTGTCGGGGTGAGAGGATTTGAACCTCCGACCTCCTGCTCCCAAAGCATGAGCAGTTGCCACTCGTCAGAAACCCCCCTCTCGACAAAATTGGTTTCTATTGGTTCATATAGTTATCTATGGTTATTGTGTGCCACAAATGTGCCACAATTAGAAAACCCGGCTGTTCAACAATACGTTGGGAGAGATTATCTTTTCACAAACAAAACTCAACAACCGGGTAGTCTAAACTTAGTCAATTAATTCAAAATGTACCATGTCATCAAAGTTATTATCTTTGGTGGTCCTGGATCTTTTGGACAGGCTTGAATCTGACCAATCACCACCCCACCTTACATTAATACCCATGGCTGCAGCGGTCCCCAAAACAAACCCGCCCAGGTAGTGAAAATCATCCCTGGACTTCCAATCA
>JASMME010000390.1 GCA_030748365.1 Lutibacter sp. | reverse complement strand
ACAATAAGAAGATGGATATGGTAGAGTGGTGTAATACAAATAAGGATAAGTTAAAAGAATATAAACTATATGGTACAGAGGGAACTGCCCGTAGAATTAATCAAGTTACTGATTTAGAAGTAAAGGATATAGGACACGGACCTGATGGTGGTGATGTTCATATTGCTTATAGTATATTAGAAGGTAAGTTAGATATATTAATATTCTTTATTGATACAAAGAAAGCACACGGACACGAACACGATATACAAACTTTGATTAGAACTTGTGCAACTTGTGATATACCATTTGCCCTTAACAAGTCCACAGCCTCATATTTAATAAAGGATTAAATGGCCCCATCGTCTAATGGTTAGGACGCCAGGTTTTCATCCTGGTAATCTCAGTTCGATTCTGGGTGGGGCTACAAACTTGAAAGGAAATAAATAATGAACTTAACATGGTTTTATTTCCATTGTGTTCTTGCAGTTGTAATACTGTATAAAGACTACAATGGAACATTAGAAGAATCTTTGGATAATTTTGAAAAGAAGATTGGTCTATATACATATGTGGATACTTCTCATAGAGAAGAAGAAGTTCCATTCTATGTACCACCAATTGAAGAAGAAGAAGTAGATTCAACTTGGTTATTACCACCAATGAAATCTGATTCTACGAATATGATACCACCATTCTTTAGACCGCCGACAGAATCATTTGAATCTGATTCTAATATGGCAAGAACATAAAATGGATAGAAATTATTTTAAAGAAAA
>JASMME010000038.1 GCA_030748365.1 Lutibacter sp. | reverse complement strand
ATTTTGAAAAGAATGTATATACAGCAAAAGCGAGAAATGTCTATATAACAACCGAAAATGTGACTGGCATACATACTTCGAGCGGAGCGGCGTTACGTACTGAAAATACGCTGCAAACAGATCGGTTAATCTTGTCTACCAGTAGCGGGAGTTCCATAAAAACACATGTGAATGCCAAAGAGGTTGAAATGAGTAGTTCAAGTGGATCGAGTGCCAAACTGGAAGGAATAACAAATAGCTTGACCCTACGCGCAAGCAGCGGCAGCAACATTGATGCCAATCGCTTACAAACAATCGATACTTATGCCAAAGCCAGTAGTGGAGCCAATATTGATTTGTACGTCAGTGGTACACTAAACGCATATGCCAGTAGTGGTGGAAACATCCGTTACGAAGGCAAGCCTAACAGGGTCAATAAAGAAAATAGTTCCGGCGGAAAAATCTCCGGGAAATGACCCGGTAATTTTTTTTGAATATTTTTATCAGTAAGGGTCTTTTCCCAAATGAAAATCAGCCAGGGTTTTGTTTTCCAATATTTTTAGTGTACTGTCGCGCACTTCAGCCATAAGGCCGTGAACACTACAAGCTTCCTCACTGACACAATCGTCACACTTTTTATAGTAGTTCAAACTTACACAGGGGAGCATGGCGATGGGTCCTTCCAATATCCTGATCACCGTAGCGATCTTGATCTCATGAGGAGATCTCATCAAGAAATACCCACCTCCTTTGCCTTTTTTGGAAGACAGGATGTGCTCTTTTTTAAGAATGAGCAAGATGCTCTCCAAAAACTTCTTGGATATATGCTCGGCCTCAGCAATTTCTGAGATCAGCACAGGCACTTCTGGGGCTTTCCTGGATAGGTACAACAGTGCTTTAAGCCCGTATTTTGTTTTCATTGAAAGCATGGCTGCATAAAAGTACTAAATTCCGGAAGGACTGTGATTATTTCTTTGGCAAAAAAACTTCGGCCATCATACACCTCGCACTGCCTCCACCACAGGCTTCAATGGTATCTAGGGAGCTGTGTAGGATCACGCAGTGTTTCTCGATTTTTGCAATCTGAGCACTTGTCAGACTGTTATAGGCAGCAGTAGACATCACCAGGATACGCTGGTCATCGGCACCCATTACCTGTAGCATATTACCGGCAAAACAATTCACCTGAGCTTCTGTAATCGACAGGATTTCTTTGCCACTTTCTTTTAAGTGCCTGATTACATTGTTGCGTTCTTTTTTGTCATCGATGCTGTCCAGACAGATTACGGCAAAAGTTTCTGCCAGACACATCATCACATTGGTGTGATAGATCGGCAAGCGCTGACCATCCACCGTTTGATTGGATACAAAAGGAACAGGGGTAAATTCGAAATCTTCGCAAAATTCGATAAACAGGGCCTCATCAGCCCTGGGAGACAAGGCACAATAGGCCTTTCGGTGTTCCCTGTCTAGCAATAAACTACCGGTACCTTCCAAAAACAAGGCTTCTTCCTCAGCCGAAGTATAATCCATTACCTGTTCAATAACAAACCCCTGGCCTTCCAAGGTATCAAAAAGGTCGTGCCTGCGTTCTAAGCGCCTGTTTTCTGCGAACATGGGATAGAGGCCTACCGTGGCGTTTTCGTGGAACGACAACCAATTATTGGGGAAAATAGCATCCGGGGTGTCGGTGTCTTCTGTGTCGTTCAATACAATCACCTCAACACCCGCGGCTTTTAGTTTGTCAACAAAAGCATCAAATTCCTGGAGGGCTGCTTGCTGGACGTTTTCGGCATCCAAGCCCGCCAATACCTTTTGATAATAATTGTTGACAGCTGTTTGCTCATTCATCCGGAAAGATACCGGACGGATCATTACAAGGCTATGGGTTATTTGTCTCATATCAGTCTCTTTGTAAAGGTAAGGTGGAACAACGTAATAAGCCACCCTGTTTACCAATCTCAGCATAGGGGACTTCTTCAACCACAAAACCATGCTTGCGCAACCATTGGTTCAACCTGTCAAAGCCCTGCTCAGAAACTACCAGGTTCTCGGAGATGGAAAACACGTTGGCTACCATCTGAGACATCTCTTCCTTGGTAATATGAAACAGGTTGTCTGCCCCAAACAAATCAACCAGGTAAGCATAGTCCTCGCTGTTTCTAAAACCCTCTTTATGAATGATGGCCTTGTCATTGCCTACAGGCTGAAAACAACAATCTAGGTGTAGGGCATTGTGCTTCGGATCGGTATTCGACTTGAGAAGGTCAAATGATTTGACAATCTTATCGGGAAAATGCGCTTGTAGGAAGGCAACCCCTTTTTCGTTTGTCCGGGCGGTGATATACTCCGCATAGTCGTCCCCTTTGTAGGTACCTACAAAGATATGATCTTTCCACAACAGTACGTCTCCTCCTTCAAAATGAATATCAGGGGTCGTTTCTAAAATCTTATTGGGCGCAATCTGATCGATCAGGTACTGAATGGCTACTATTTCCTTTTCCCGGTGGGGCAGGATATTTGATTTGATCAGAGTATCATCAATGACAAAAGCAATATCCCTGGCAAAAATCTGGTTGCAATTGTCAATAATTTCAGGTCGGTATACCCGTACCTGGTGTTTTTGAAAAACAGCCTGCAATGCTTCCATCTGGGCAATCATGGCTGACTCTGTCGGATAAGTACCGGCCTTGATATGTTTGATGGACTGAGGGTCATAAGCCTCCTCGAGCGTTGGCTGGGGACCACTTTGATTGGCAATTCCCAAAATTACCGCCCTTAAACGACTGGTTTCGTCCTGTATATGTAATGAAATCATATTGCCAAAATTAAGGGCTCTAAATTATAAAATCTCTATAGATTCCTACTAATTTCTGATAAATTTTTACCTCCTTTTATCAGGGAATATTGCCCGTGCTTTACAGGTCATATTTAACGTGTCAACCATCTTAAAGGTTGGAAATCGAATAGAATACCCCCTAAATAAAAAGCAGTCAAAAATGACTGCTTTGATACTCTTATTTGTACGAAAGGATACGAGCCCTAGAAATGTGACTAAAAAGACCGTTGGTTACTACCCGTATATACTTGACGTGGCCTACCTATCGGTTCCTTTTTATTGCGCATCTCTTTCCATTGGGCTATCCAACCGGGCAAACGCCCCAGGGCAAACATCACGGTAAACATATCAACCGGAATACCCATGGCCCGGTAAATGATGCCAGAATAAAAATCAACATTGGGATACAATTTTCGTTGTACAAAATAGTCATCTTGTAAAGCTTCTTGCTCCAATGCCTTGGCGATGTCTAAAATGGGATCTTCAATACCCAGGTCTGCCAGTACCTCATCAGCTGCGACTTTGATAATCCGCGCACGCGGATCGAAATTCTTATAGACCCTGTGTCCAAAGCCCATCAAGCGGAAAGGATCGTTGCTGTCTTTGGCCTTGGCCATGTATTTTTTGGTATCTCCACCGTCTTCTCTAATTGCTTCTAACATCTCCAATACTGCCTGGTTGGCACCTCCGTGAAGAGGCCCCCAAAGGGCTGAAATACCCGCTGAGATAGAGGCAAATAATCCTGCGTGGGAAGAGCCCACAACCCTTACCGTAGAGGTAGAGCAGTTCTGTTCGTGGTCTGCATGCAATATTAGTAATTTGTCTAAGGCATTGATCACTATCGGATTTGGCACATACTCCTCATTGGGCTGTTTGAACATCATCTTTAGCAGGTTCTCAACATAACCGAGTGTGTTATCACCATAATCCAATGGCAGGCCTTGTTTCTTACGCATGGTCCAGGCGACCAATACGGGAAACTTACCGAGTATCTTGACAACTGTATTGTACATTGCTTCCGCTGAAGAAACATCCACCGACGCAGGATTAAAAGCAGTCAGGGCACTGGTCAACGAAGACAAAACACCCATGGGATGGGCCGATTTTGGAAAAGCGTCCAAGATCTTTTTTATATCGTCATCCACGACGGATTTTGATTTGATATCCGCATGAAATACGGCCAGTTGCTCCTCAGTGGGAAGGTCTCCAAAAATCAACAAATAAACCACCCCTAGAAAAGAGGCTTTTTCAGCCAGGTCTTCTATGGAATAGCCCCGGTATCTCAGGATACCTTTTTCTCCATCCAAGAAGGTAATGGCACTCTCGCAAGAACTGGTATTTTTAAAACCCGGATCAAGGGTGGTGATACCTCCGGTTACACTTCTCAGGGATTTGATATCAATGGCGACCTCCTCTTCACTTCCCTTCACCAAAGGAAATTCGTATTCTTTACCGCCTACTGTTAACTTGGCTTTATTTGACATAGCTTATATAGTATATATTTATCGTTAATTTTAGATGTAGCGAATTTAATGATTTTTAGTTTCTCAAAAAAAGAAACAAGCGGTTGTTTTACCATTCGATAACATATATCATAAATACGCAAAAAAGCCGGGCTAAAACCCGGCTTTTTGTAAAAATAACAGTCCAAATATATCAAAGTTTAAAGGCGTTTTCCTGCGGGTAGTAGGCCGTCGAATCCAAGGCCTCTTCTATTCGCAACAACTGGTTGTATTTTGCCATTCTATCGGAACGTGAAGCAGAACCGGTTTTGATCTGTCCGGTGTTTAAGGCAACGGCCAGGTCTGCAATGGTGTTGTCTTCCGTTTCACCAGATCGGTGTGACATAACAGCCGTATATCCTGCCTTGTGCGCCATGTTTACCGCTGCAATGGTTTCTGACAGGGTGCCTATCTGATTGACCTTGATCAAAATGGAATTGGCAATACCGTTTTCTATACCGCGCGCAAGGCGCTCCACATTGGTTACAAAGAGGTCATCTCCGACCAATTGCACCTTATCTCCTATTTTATCGGTCAGGTACTTCCAACCCTCCCAGTCATTTTCATCCATACCATCTTCAATAGAAATAATGGGATATTTTTCGGCCAAAGAAGCGAGGTAATCAGCCTGCTCTTCAGAACTCCTTATCATCCCTTTGTCTCCTTCGAATTTGGTATAATCGTACTGACCGTTCTCATAGAACTCAGCAGCCGCACAGTCCAGGGCAAGTTTTATCTCAGTACCCGATTGGTAACCGGCATTCTCGATGGCCTTGATTACAGTGTCTAGGGCATCTTCTGTACCATCAAAAGCAGGTGCAAAGCCTCCCTCATCACCAACAGCCGTACTCAAACCACGATCATTGATTAATTTTTTTAGGTGGTGAAAAATTTCACTTCCTGTCTTGAGCGCCTCTGTAAAAGTAGCTGCTTTTACTGGCATGATCATAAATTCTTGAAAGGCGATGGGGGCATCGGAATGAGAGCCTCCATTGATAATATTCATCATGGGCACGGGCAGTGTATGCGCGCTAACCCCTCCGATATAACGGTATAAGGGCATCTCCAATTCATTGGCAGCTGCCTTGGCTACGGCTAATGAAACACCTAAAATGGCATTGGCCCCAAGCGAAGACTTGTTCTTGGTACCGTCCAACTCAATCATGGTTTGATCAATGAGTTCCTGTTCAAAAACAGACATACCCATCAGTGTTTCTGCAATGCTTTCATTTACATTTTTCACCGCAGTGAGCACACCTTTTCCCAGGTAATCTTTACCGCCGTCGCGTAACTCAACTGCTTCGTGTTCTCCGGTGGAGGCTCCGGAAGGAACCGCAGCCCTTCCCAGGACACCGTTTTCGGTAAGTACATCAACTTCTACAGTTGGGTTTCCCCTGGAATCAAAAATCTGACGGGCGTGAACACTTAATATCATACTCATTTTATGAGGGTTTTATGGATTATATTACTTGTGCAATTTACAAATTAAAAAAAGACGATATCTTATAAAGAAATGCTTTTATACGATAACGTTTTCGTTTTTCAAGCCTATAAAATATCAGTAAATCAAGCGTTTAAAGACCTTCTTAAGAGTCTTTTGAAAGGGCAATCAGTTCGATAAACTGATCGAACAAATAGGACGAATCATGAGGGCCTGGACTGGCTTCAGGATGGTACTGGACCGAGAAACAGGGTTTGTCTTTCATACGCATTCCTGCCAGGGTATCGTCGTTGAGGTGAACGTGGGTGATTTCAAAATCAGCATGCTCAGCAACGGCTTCCTTCTGCACCACAAAACCGTGATTCTGAGACGTTATCTCTCCTTTTCCTGTAAGTAGGTTCTTTACCGGATGATTGATTCCACGGTGACCGTTATGCATCTTATAGGTAGGTATCCCGTTTGCCAGGGCAATCACTTGGTGTCCCAAACAAATTCCAAACAGGGGAATTTCTTGGTCTATGATCTGCCTTGCCAGCGACTGTGCTGCTTTCAACGGCTCGGGATCTCCAGGACCGTTGGAAAGGAAAAACCCATTGGGTTCAAAAGCCATCATCTCTTCAAAAGAGGTGTCGTAAGGGAAAACCTTGACATAACAGTCCCTGGTGGTCAAATTATTAAGGATGTTCTTCTTGATGCCAATATCGAGCGCAGAAATTTTATAGGTGGCATTGGGATCACCTACCAGATAGGGTTTGCGGGTGCTGACTTTAGAAGCCAGTTCCAAGCCTTTCATATCGGGCACGGCGCGCAATTGCTTTTTGAGGGCTTCGATGTCTAGATCTGTCGAAATGACGGCATTCATAGCCCCCCTATCCCGAATATGCCTGACAACTGCCCTGGTATCAATGTCTGAAATGGCGACCAGTTGCTCCTTTTCAAAATAACTGATAAGACTGTCATCTGCCTGTGGTCTGGAATAATCGACACTAAAATTTTTACAAATCAATCCGGCAATTTTAATACCGTCGGATTCAACTTCTTCCGCATTGACCCCATAATTCCCTATATGGGCATTGGTGGTTACCATCAACTGACCAAAATAAGAGGGGTCCGTAAAAACCTCTTGGTAACCAGTCATACCGGTATTAAAACAAACTTCCCCAAATGCTGTACCATCATGGCCAATAGACTTGCCTTCAAAAACAGTACCGTCTGAGAGTAGTAAAATGGCTTTGTTACGTTGTTTGTATTTCATCGAATCAACTATTTTTTATATTTAATGAGTCCCCAGCGAGCAAAAATAAACCATTCTGATTAGTTTTCAATTTTTTCCAAAAAAAAAAGAGTCATTAACAACTCTTTTTAAAAACGCGCTTACCATTGTGAAGCGTAAGACAGTATCTGTTTTATGTCTGCTGGCTTTTTATAGGAAAGGCCTTTGCTAGAAGCATACTTAGCTATCTTGGAGGCCACCTCTTTATCGAAAAGTTTCAGCACCCTCCGTTTGGTGAGCTTAATGGGTGAGATTCGTTCTCCTTGCCTGATAAAATAAGTTGTTTTCAGTAGGTACTTGTCAGCACTGCGATTCAGCATCGGATTGGGTGATCCTTCCCTGACTACAATTTGGTGGGCTTTTAAAAGGGTGAGGCGCTCTGACTCATATACCAGTTCACAAATACGAGCAGCATCTTCCAAATAATAATTTCTATATGCCTTATTATCTATGGTAAACTTATCAATATTATTAAAACTGAAGGTAAAAATCGAATCCTTGTTGATTTTGGATTCGAAGGTATTCCTTTTGACGTTTAAATTTACATTTCTCAAAAGGAATCTTTGCCCATCATGCGTGGTGATGATCGCTTGATTCTCCCATGATTTAAACAAATACACGGAGCCTTCAAGCAAGCGTTTTGGATTGGTAAAAAAACCCGTTGCGCCAAAGTCACTTGCATGGGCTGTGGAACCCGTATTAAAAATCTGTGCGGCATTGTTTGAAATACTGTTATCTCCCTGGCTCCATATACTTCCCGTCAATAGTAGACCGAAAAGAGCTGTTAAGCAATAATTTTTCATGCTATTTTTTTAAGTTAAACGAATTGATTTATGTGCTTATTATCAAAACTATAGCGGGTACTTTATTCCCCCACTCAATAAAGCAAAATCTACTATTGTCTGTATACTATCAAAACAATCATAAGTAGACACACAAAGGTAGCAAAAAAATAAAAAAGGCCAACCGGTACAATCACCGATTAGCCTTAATTTATTGTTAAAATTCGACCAGCATTTAGGCTTCCTCCTCAGTGTTTGTAGCTTCTGCTTCTACTACTTCAGGAGCAGCCTCTTGTTTGGTCGCTGTCTTTTTACCCCGACGGGTCGACTTCTTTGTCTTCTTACTGTTGGGGTTATAGGTGTCGTTATAATCAACCAACTCGATCATGGCCATGGAGGCATTGTCTCCCTGGCGATTTCCCAATTTGATGATGCGTACATAACCCCCAGGCCTATCGGCTATTTTTACAGCAACTTCACTAAAGAGTTCTGTAATGGCATATTTGTTTCTCAAATAACTGAATACAACCCTGCGGTTGTGGGTGGTGTCATTTTTTGACTTGGTCAACAAAGGCTCTACATACTGGCGCAGGGCTTTGGCTTTGGCCACCGTGGTATTGATACGTTTATGCTCGATTAGGGAACAGGCCATATTGGCTAGCATTGACTTTCTATGCGCTGTCTTTCTTCCTAAATGATTAAATTTCTTTCCGTGTCTCATCGTTTATCTTATCTCAATTAAAACCGTGGTTTTAAATTTTATTCTTTATCCAGTTTGTACTTGCTTAAATCCATACCGAAACTCAGTCCTTTGTTATGAACAAGTTCGTCTAGTTCTGTCAGGGATTTCTTACCAAAATTTCTAAACTTCATCAAGTCGTTCTTGTTAAAGGATACCAAATCACCTAGGGTATCAACCTCAGCGGCTTTCAAACAGTTAAGCGCTCTGACGGATAAGTCCATATCCACCAATTTGGTCTTCAACAACTGACGCATGTGCAGTGACTCCTCATCGTAGGTCTCCGTTTTAGCAATCTCATCAGCCTCGAGGGTGATGCGCTCATCCGAAAACAACATAAAATGGTGAATGAGTATCTTGGCAGCTTCTGTCAGGGCATCCTTGGGGGATATAGAACCGTCAGTAGCAATGTCAAAAACCAATTTCTCATAATCCGTCTTTTGCTCAACCCGGTAATTCTCAATCGTATATTGTACGTTCTTGATGGGGGTGAAAATCGAATCTGTAAAAATGGTACCAAGCGCCATGCCCGACTTCTTATTTTCTTCAGCCGATACAAAGCCCCTTCCTTTTTCAATGACAATCTCAAAATCGAGGGAAACAGACTTCTCCATATTGCAAATAACGAGGTCGTTATTCAGTACTTGGAAGCCTGAAATGTATTTCTGTAGATCGCCGGCAGTTAGCTGCTCTTGATCAGTAATAGAAACCGTTACTACCTCTTTGTCTGTATCCTCGATCTGTTTTTTAAAACAAACCTGTTTTAGGTTGAGGATGATTTCGGTAAGGTCCTCTACGACCCCAGGTATGG
>JASMME010000389.1 GCA_030748365.1 Lutibacter sp. | reverse complement strand
AATTGTTGCAGTTTTAATTCCAGTTTTTATCGCAAATCTATTAACTTCAGATGTTATTTGTAATGCGAGTTCTCGAGTAGGTGCCATTATGATTCCCTGTGTTCCTTGTTTTGCAGTTATTAGTTGTAACATTGGAAGTGAATATGCAGCTGTTTTACCAGTTCCTGTATGTGCTTGACCAATCACATCATTACCTTCTAGCAAAATTGGAATTGTACGCTCTTGTATTGGAAATGGTGTAGTAAATCCTGCATCATCTAGCGTGTCGAGTAGTTTTTGGTCTAATCCTAATTTTTCAAATTTTGTCATTTTCTTCATCTAAATCATGACGAAGAATGCCGTAGCTTAATTCGTCATACTTTCTATAACACACAGCCTTTGAATACGTCTAATAAACGCTTAGCAATACCAGCACATACAAGTTTGTAAATTTAGATGGAGCCAATGGCGAGATTTGGACTCACGACCTGCTGATTACAAATCAGCTGCTCTAGCCAGGCTGAGCTACATTGGCATGACGTATGCATGAAGATTGGCTGATTTAAAATGTTCTCAAGACGTCTGATCAGCATCAAATCACTTTAATAATCACAAAATATGAAAAATTTCTATGAAGATCAAGTATATCAAACCTCAGAAACTCAAGGTTTTGATTGCTTTATTTTTCGGAACGGCTGGCCTGGGAATTTTTATGGGGTTATACATTGCAGAAGGAATACAATCACTTTACATTACACTTCTAGGTGTGATTAATTTGTGTCTGGGTGGGCTTGTTGCATACCTTTTGATG
>JASMME010000388.1 GCA_030748365.1 Lutibacter sp. | reverse complement strand
CAGTTCCCTAGTTGGCGCCATAATAATACCTTGAATACCAGCTTGTGGAGTTATCAATTGTAACATAGGAAGTGAATATGCAGCAGTTTTACCTGTACCAGTATGTGCTTGACCAATAACATCATGACCCTCCAATAAAACAGGAATTGTACGTTCTTGTATTGGGAATGGTGTATCGAACCCAATATCATCAAGCACACTCAATAGTGATTTTTCTAGTCCTAATTTTGCGAATTTTGTCATTTTATTTTTTAGCAATAACGGAGAACGCCATTGCCTAATCCGCTATTATTTTCTAATATTGTAATTTTTTAAATCGGTATAATAAACCCTTGTCGACGTTTATCCGTACGTCATGGTAAATTTTGATTAAGCCAATGACGAGATTTGGACTCGCGACCTGCTGATTACAAATCAGCTGCTCTAGCCAGGCTGAGCTACATTGGCATGATGTATCAGATAATTAAGATAATTTAAAATGTTCTTAAAGCGTCATAATATGGTATTACTTTAATAATCATCAGATCTGAAAAACTGCTATGAAGTATATTCCACCAAAAAAACTAAAGGTTCTTGTCATCATGTTTTTTGTGGCAGCAGCTTTTGGAATTTTTATAGGATTAGTAATGGCAGGTCCTGGTCAAGGGCTTTATATCACAATGCTTGGTGTTGTTAATTTATGCTTGGGCGGATTTATGGCATGGCTTTTGATGACTCAAAAACCCAAAGTACGTGATAGCAGAAAAAGAAAATAAAATAATCTAGATAAGTTCTTAATATAGCTGAAAATTAGAAATAATTA
>JASMME010000387.1 GCA_030748365.1 Lutibacter sp. | reverse complement strand
ATTGCCCACGTAGACCACGGAAAGACCACCTTGGTCGACAAGATCATCGACCAGGCCAATATACTTGATGAGCGGAAAGAACGGACCGACCTGTTATTAGACAATAATGACCTAGAACGGGAACGCGGTATTACCATTCTTTCCAAAAACGTATCCGTTTGTTACCGAGATGTCAAGATCAATATCATTGACACCCCCGGGCACGCTGATTTTGGAGGCGAAGTGGAACGCGTTCTAAAAATGGCCGATGGCGTCTTGCTGCTGGTAGATGCTTTTGAGGGCCCCATGCCCCAAACGCGTTTTGTATTGAGCAAGGCCTTGGAACTCGGACTGACTCCCATTGTGGTGGTCAACAAGGTTGACAAGGAAAACTGTACCCCAGACCTGGTACACGAGCAAGTATTTGACCTGATGTTTGCCCTGGATGCCACAGAGGAACAACTGGCTTTTGAAACGGTATACGGCTCAGCCAAGAACGGGTGGATGAGCAATGATTGGGCGGCGCCTACCGACACGATCGTACCCTTACTGGATGCCATACTAGAGAATATTCCTGAAGCCCCTTACCGTACTGGTACGCCACAGATGCAAATTACCTCCCTGGACTATTCTTCCTTTGTTGGGAGAATTGCCATTGGCAGGGTATTTAGGGGCGATTTAAACGAGGGACGTGATTATATGCGCTGTAAAGCAGACGGCAGTACCCAAAAGGTCCGTATCAAAGAACTACATACCTTTGAAGGCCTGGGCAAAGCCCGTACTTCCAGTGTAAGAAGCGGTGATATTTGTGCCGTTACCGGGATTGATTCCTTCGAAATTGGAGATACCATCAGTGACCTGGAAGCTCCGGAACCCCTACCGAGAATTGCGGTTGACCAGCCCACTATGAGCATGCTGTTTACCATCAACAATTCTCCTTTCTACGGA
>JASMME010000386.1 GCA_030748365.1 Lutibacter sp. | reverse complement strand
TTACCTCCTGTCCAATAACTTCTTTAAAGGATTTTGGTCGATATTTTCTTGCAGAAATCAGATAATCACTCATGTAAATAAATTTACAAAATATTGCTATTTAATTAGATATTTATTTCTAATAATTATAAAAATGTTATGTTTTAAAGAAAATCAGTATTTTTGCAACATAAGTTGGTCGCCTTGTCGCTATATTTATATAGAGGAAAGTCCGAACACCATAGTGCATCATAGTGGTTAATTGCCACCGATTGTAAAATCAGGAATAGTGCAACAGAAAGTATGTACAGGTAGTGCTGTAGTGAAATCAGGTAAACTCTATGAGGTGCAATGCCATGTAAACCAGCTATAAGAGTAGCACGCTCAATGTTGGAGGGTAGGCAGCTAGAATAAATTGGCAACAATTTATCAAGATAAATGACAAGGACTTGAAAAAGTACAGAATTCGGCTTATAGACCTACTTATTTAAGAAAAGCGAGTATTTATAATACTCGCTTTTTTATTTTCTAAAAAAACTAAATGAACTATCCCCATATGTTCTTGTCTCTACTAGATTTTTATGTTCTAAGAAATTAGTCTTCTTATAATGTTCTAGTATAAGAGTTCCATTTTCATTTAAAAAATTATTTTTAATAGTTAATTCAATAATTTGCTCCATTTTTTCTATATCCATAGAGTATGGAGGATCAGCAAAAATTATATCTACTTTAACTTTGTTTTTAAAAAATGAATATTGTCTAATTTTGAATTTATTCCAACTGAAAAACAAATCAAAGAATCAAATATTTTTCAATTTATGGAAAAACTAAACATTTCATCATTAGATGAATTATCAAAAAAAGCTAAAATTGATCCAGAGTGGTTTTGGAAAAAAGTAGAAAAAGACATTGGAATAGTGTGGGACATGCCATATACAACAGCAAAAG
>JASMME010000385.1 GCA_030748365.1 Lutibacter sp. | reverse complement strand
TTCTGTAGTAGCATTTAATTTCATTGTGCAAGACCCTAGAGGTATCATGCTGGTATTTAAGGATAAATCTTTTGATTCTAATCGATGTATATATCGAAGCATTTCTGTTTCTGAATGGTAGCTATTAAATACAGGATGAGTTAGAAATGATGTATTTCTTTGCAGGTTTGATGGAATTGTTGATTTTTTGTTTTCTTTGTATTCAACCGCAAAAACGGCTAGCAATTGTTTTAAATCTTTAATCGTAACTGTTTCATCTATGGAGATTCCTAGTGATCCATCTGAAAATTTCCTAATGTTAATATTATGTTTTAATAATTTTTCCATTATTTTACTTGGGCCTGTAAAATGAATTGTATCAAAAAACGCGTCATTAAGTATTGTAAATCCTGCGTTTGATAAGCTAATTGCTAAATCACAAGCATGTTGATGGATAGTTCCTGCTATCCTTTTTATTCCTTTCGGTCCATGATACACAGCATACATTCCTGACATAATTGCTAATAGAACCTGCGCAGTACAAATATTTGAGGTTGCTTTTTCTCTTCTTATATGTTGCTCTCTTGTTTGTAATGACATTCGATACGCTTGATTGTTATGTGAGTCTATTGAGACACCGATTAGTCTACCTGGCAAAAATCGCTTGAACTCACTAGTAACTGCAAAAAAAGCAGCATGGGGACCCCCGTAGCCAATAGGTACTCCGAAACGTTGTGATGATCCAATAGCAACATCTGCTCCAATTTCTCCAGGAGGTTTTAGTAGAGCTAGGCTCATTAGGTCCGTTGCAACAATTACATAAGCAGATTCTTTATGGGCATCATTTGCAATTTCCTGGAAATTATTAACTAAACCATTAGTATCTGGATATTGAAGAATTGAGCCAAATACTTTATTGTTAAAAATAAATTCACTATCATCACATAAATGAATGTTAATTCCCAAA
>JASMME010000384.1 GCA_030748365.1 Lutibacter sp. | reverse complement strand
CAAGTTCCGTACCGTTTAGATCTAGTTTAGGATCAGCACTAAAAATAGAGAAAATTATACCCTCTGCCCGTAAACAGACCGATGATAGCCCAAATGCCAGCGACAAAAGCTTCACCCAGCACTACGCCGAGGAAGATGGGTCTGGCTTGCCGATATCCCTTCAATCCACCCTGCCGTACCAGTAGAAACTTAAACAAGCAACCTAAAAAGATGGAAAACCAGATGTTATTCATCGGAAATTGGCCAGGTGTCACAAACCCGATTGGATGTAGCGACCACCAGACAAACCGATACTGCATGTTCAATAAATCGAACATCATCCGGCTGCCAATGGCCACGAAACTCATCTGCTACCAGTTAGTCTCTTGTGGATTCACCAAGAACCGTTCCAGTTCCCGGAAAGGTTCCCAGGGAGAAATGGTGTGAATCCAGGATCGACCCAGTGTCACAGCCCCTCTGGTATAAGCTAACTTCAGGTATCCATAAAATGAGATCACTGCTCCCGCCACCAGCACCGAGACAAACAGATCCGGTGCCTTGAAAGAGCCGTGAATGAAAAATAGGCCGCGTATCACCAGCCAAGCATCAATGTGCAAACTATACCAAAAAAGTCAGGGTTGACAACATCAGCCAGAGTGAAGTGGCGCTGGCCGACACCAGCAAGACGGAGAACCCAACTATCGTAGCCAAGAATCCGACCACCGCCCAACGGTAAGGTAGCGGTTCGTCCGCGTCTGCAATCGTACTTTTACCGGAGTATGTTTTCATCCACACTTTTTTCAGGTGTTCCCTGGCCAGAAAACAAAATCACAACCAGGTAGGCGCCCATTTCTCGAGACGGCACAAACCGTTGGTGATAGAGGTAGGTGGGAATTCCTGTTGCGCTACCGATCAACCGTTCCAGCTTGTAAATCAGGTAAAAAACCCACAGGCTAAGGGCTTGTAAAACAATAACTTACTCAAAACGTGGATGGTCATGATATGATGGTTCAGGCCTAAAAAAAACGATCAAATCTGGTTCTGAAA
>JASMME010000383.1 GCA_030748365.1 Lutibacter sp. | reverse complement strand
TATTGGACGAAGTAAGAAATCACTTTCCGGATATTCGTTCTGAAGCCCAGGCCGATTTATATATACAAAAGCTTGAAAATGTACCAAAAAGTCCTATTTCGGAAGCCTATATAGCAGCTATGTTCTTTGTGAAATCACGATTTACTACTTTCCCGATACGTAAATACAAGTATTTTAAAAAGGGGAAGTTGATGTTGGATAAGCTAGTAGATGAACATCCTGAGATGGTAGAAATCCGTTATCTTCGGTATTTACTTCAACACCAAGTCCCTCGATTTCTAGGCTATTATGAGCATACAGACGTAGATTTCGAGATGATTTCTATTAAGTTTACAGAAAGTGATTTGCCTATCCAATATAAGCGGAAACTGTTGAGGAATATGTTACAGGTATCACAGCAACCTGCTCAAATTGTTCGTATTAATGAATTGATAAATAATCAGTTATGACTTTTTTTATAGAAGTCACTTCACTGAATTTATTTGAAAAAGCCCAACAAAAATTGCGTATCCGTGAATCAGCCACCTGAAGAAATTGTCATTTATTGGTTTCGTAGAGACCTAAGGCTACACGATAATTGTGCCCTTTACCACGCCTTGCGTTGTGGTCTCAAAGTATTGCCTGTTTTTATTTTTGACGAGGAAATCTTAGGGGAACTGCCCAAGGATGATGCCCGTGTCTCTTTTATTTACCAGGCCTTGTCTCAAATACACCATAAGTTGCTGCGCTGTAATTCTTCCTTGCTGATAAAGCAAGGGAAGGTTTCGACTGTTTGGGAAGCCTTGTTCGCTAAGTACAGGGTAAAAAAAATATATTTCAACCATGATTATGAACCCTATGCCAGGGAAAGGGATCACAAAGTTACCCAACTGTGTTCAAACCATGGGGTAGCAGTTCACAGCTTTAAAGACCAGGTCATATTTGAAAAAGCCGAGATTCTAAAACCTGATGGTTTACCTTATAAGGTATACACCCCCTATAAAAATAAATGGAGACAAACTTATCTTAACCAGCCGGTCATTTCATTCGCTTCAGAAAAACACCTGTGTCAACTGCTGAACGTATCCTTCTCTTTTCCTTCGTTAAAGGA
>JASMME010000382.1 GCA_030748365.1 Lutibacter sp. | reverse complement strand
CAACAATTACTTCTTTTAACAAGTGTCAGCGGTGTTATTTGTAAGTGTTTATCTATAACGATACCAAGTGCATAACTAAAGTGGGTGATATTAAAACAATTGCCTTATCTTTGCGCCCTTATTCTACTAAGTATGACATTTGCTGAGCTGGGGATCATCGACCCCATACTAAAAGCCCTGGATGAACAAGGCTATACCCATCCAACCCCTATTCAGGCACAATCAATTCCCTTACTGTTAGACGACAAAGACCTGCTGGGCTGTGCCCAAACGGGTACCGGTAAAACGGCCGCCTTTAGCATCCCGATTCTTCAGCATATTTACAAACGCACACAGCGGCATAAAGGCCGCCGGAAAATACAGTCATTGATTGTGACTCCCACCCGGGAATTGGCCATACAGATTGCCGACAATATAAAGGTATACGCAAAGTATACAAAGATTAAGAACGTGGTGATTTACGGAGGGGTTAAACAACTCGCACAAACCAATGCTCTACGGGGTGGAACCGATATCCTTGTAGCCACGCCTGGGCGTTTGCTCGACCTGATTGGCCAGGGATATATCTCCTTGCAAGACATCAACTATTTTGTCCTTGACGAAGCAGACCAGATGCTGGACATGGGTTTTATACACGATATCAAAAAAATCATAGCCAAACTGCCCACAAAAAGACAGTCCTTGTTCTTTTCTGCGACCATGCCGCCGGCCATTGTATCCTTATCGCGTCAAATTTTGGGGAACCCCCAAAAGGTAAGTATCAAACCCGAGCAGGCCACTGCTGAAAAAGTGGCGCAATCGCTTTATTTTGTCAGTAAACCCAATAAATCAAAGCTCTTAATACACCTACTGGAAAACAATATAGGCGCTTCCGTACTTGTTTTTTCAAGGACCAAACACGGGGCAGATAAAATTGTACGGGTTTTGGCCAAAGCGGAGATCAAGGCCGCTGCCATCCACGGTAATAAATCTCAAAATGCCCGACAACGTGCATTGGGTAGGTTTAAAGATGGGGAGCTCAATGTGCTGGTTGCCACTGACATCGCTGCACGTGGCATCGATGTAGAAGCCCTGTCCCTGGTGGTAAATTATGACCTG
>JASMME010000381.1 GCA_030748365.1 Lutibacter sp. | reverse complement strand
AGTCCCTTAGGGGCATAAATATGTAGTTCGTGTTGTCTGTTGAGCAATCTGAAGGTCGAAATCAGGCCTATCAATCCATAGAAATGGTCACCGTGTAGGTGTGAGATAAAAATATGCCTGATTTTGGAGAAAGCCACTCCATACTTTCGCAGTTGTACCTGTGTGCCCTCTGCACAATCGATTAAAAAAAGGTGATTTTTAATATCCAGCAATTGTGCCGTAGGCTGCGCGTTTAAGCGCGGTGTTGCGGAATGACAACCCAGTATGGTAAGTTGCGGACTCATTGGATGACCGTTCTTTCAATGGTGGCCATCTCCGGCAATAGGATCAATTCAGTAACTGTGTCCATCAAAGTGTCTTAAAATCCCAAATCCCGCTCAATTTCTTCCATTTCGATGAGGTCTTCAGCCTCTGAAAGTGTAGGGGCAACAGCCAGCTCTTCGGGAAATTCATCACTGTTAAGGGTGTTACAGACCAGTAAAAAACTATAGCCCTGCTCCCTGTGTTGCTTGTTGATGCCCAACAGTAGTCTAACCTCTTCTTTATGGAGGTTGCCATTGTCAGAAAAATCAGCGATGATATGCCCTTCCTGATAATCTTTACGGTACAGCGGGCTAAATTTTTCCAGGAATAGCGGTATGGTTTCCTCCGAAACCTTGATCAGGCAATATTTTTCTCCTTTGGAAATATTCATGATCAGGTGTGTTGGATTTGTTGGGCCAACAGATAAATGACAGCCATTCTGACAGCCACCCCATTCTCCACCTGGTTTAAAATGATGGACTGATCTGCATCGGCCACGTCGCTGGTGAGTTCCACCCCTCTGTTGATTGGGCCGGGATGCATGATGACAATCTTTTTACCCAATCCGTCCAACAGTTTCTTGTCAATGCCGAAAAGTTGGGTGTATTCTCTGGTAGAAGGAAAGTAATGTAGGTCCATTCGTTCGTTTTGTACCCTGAGTACGTTGGCCACGTCACACCATTCCAATGCTTTTTCGATACGGGATTCAACACCCACCCCTATTTCCTCTATATATTTTGGAATCAGGGTTTTTGGCCCGCAGACCTTTACTTCTGCCCCTTGTAGTTGTAAGGCGTAGATGTTTGAAAGTGCTAC
>JASMME010000380.1 GCA_030748365.1 Lutibacter sp. | reverse complement strand
TGGAAGTTTAGAAACACCACCTATAGATCCAGGTGAATACGGAATCCACGGCAAAGCATTTGGTAAAGATGGGGCATTGATCCCACCGGTTAAAAATTTCTTTGATAATATAAACTTATATTTACAAAAAAAATTATAGCCATGCGAATTTTACCCTTTCTAAGACCCATATTGTACCGCCCCCTGCTGCTGGTAGCCCTGCTCAGTACGGTACTGCTTTCCTGTCACAGCGACGGTTCCGAAGGCCTCCAACGCGACGAACTCATCTACAGCAATGATTTTGAAACGGGCGAGGGACTCGAAGCCATTGACGGGGTGGCCCTCAGGGAATTTAATAACACGACCGTCCTCGGCAATTTTAACAATGACGGCTTCACCCTACACCTAGACAGTATCGGTGACCACGACTATATCTACCTGTCCTTTGACCTCTATATCCACGACTCCTGGGACGGCAATTTTAACAATTTCGAACAAGACCAGCCCGACAGTTGGTTTATCGAACTCAGACCCGATATGGACCTCTATCCCGGGGCCCAGTTCAGCCTGTATAAAACCACTTTTTCCAACAGTGTTTGCAACGCGGCCTACTGCCTGCGACAGTCCTTCCCCAACCTCTTTCCCTTTGAGAACAAACCCCGGATGGGAGCGGCCGAATCCCTGCCCGGACTCTGTAGCCTGGCCGCTCAGGCAGATGGCACCTCCCTCTACCGGATCGAAAAAGGCTTTCAGCACAGTGGAAATGCCCTGATCGTTCGTTTTTATGACACCCTCTACCAACCCAATGCGGTGGATGAGAAATGCGATGAAAGTTGGTCTATGGACAACCTAAAAGTCCGCGCAATACGCTTCGAATGAAAAGACTGACTGCCCTCCTACTCGTTTCGCTGCTCGGCACCCTGTACTCCGGGGGCTGGTCTCAGACCATCAACCTAAACGAATCCTTTGTCCAGCAACGGCTTCGCACCGCCCAATTAACCGGTGATTTCGACCCTGCTTTTTCTTTTACGGTCAAGCCCCTACACACCGGTAGGAACGGCCTGGAGATCGATCCCGCATTGCTGGGCGCCCCTGAATACGGATCGACGGTGCTTCGCTTTTGGGGCGACCGGGGCCGGATCAAGGTCTTGCCC